>DATGLK010000063.1 GCA_035294265.1 Candidatus Binataceae bacterium | reverse complement strand
AAGACCCCGATCATTGCTGGATGGATCCGTAGCGTGCTGGCGGTTAGCAGGCTGATTCCGATGGTCGCAAACCCCGCGCTGACCACCCATTGTGCGCCCACTCGATCAGTAAGCCAGCCCACTAGCGGTGAGCACAAACCGGTCGTCAATGCCATCGCTGCCGCAATCTGCGCCACCTGAGCGTGGCTCCAATGAAATTCGCGCAGCCACGGTGTGAACAGCACTCCCAGGGCGACATTGACTGGCCCCGAGACCAGCATCAGGGAGGCGAAGAAAGTGGTAATAATGGCGGGGCCGCGCCAGCGTTCGTCAATGTTTGTCATGTGAACCTGTCACCGGCGACAAGCGCGACGGCGCGAAGCACTGTATCCGACCGTGGCCCGACCGCAAAGGCGCGGCGACAATTGACAATTGCCGCGCGCCGGGATTAGGAAAAAGAAAGTCTGACGTGAGCGCGGTCCGGAGACTCAGATGGCACAAATTCGTCACTTGGCGATTGTCACCGACGATCCCAAGAAGCTGGCCGAGTTCTATACCGAGGCCTTTGGCCTCAAGGTGACGGGAACCGGGTATTATGGCGATGTCTGGCTGAGCGACGGCCATATCGACGTTGCCCTAATTCCTCATCGCGAAAATGTTCCCGCCGGCCTCAACCATTTCGGCTTTACCTTGGAAAACGAGGACGAGCGTGACCACCTTTATAAGGTGCTCGACAGGCTGGGGATCAAAACCTTTAACCCAGGCCCCAATCGGCCCTACGTTGAAGAGGCCGCGCGCGACACCGACGGTAATCGCTTCGATATTTCGGTCAAAGGGCTGAGCGCGAAAAAACTACAGTAGGCATCCGCTAAGCAGCAATGGCACGGGTCCGGGCAGCCCGCGCCATTGATGCGGTTCGTCGGAGATTCTCACCCCGGGGGTGTGCGGGTAATCCGATCAATCTCGGCCAATTCCTCGGCGCTCAGCCGCCATCCCGCGCTATTGGCGTTCTGCCTGACCTGCTCGGCATTCATCGCGCCGGCGATTACGCTACTGACCTGCGGCTGACAGGCCAGCCAGCTCATCGCCAGCTCCACCATCGAATGGCCGCAGCGGCGCGTAAACTGCGCCAGCTTGTCTACTATCGCCAGGTTGGTGTCGTTCATCATCCGTTGCCGCAGCGCTGGCGCCTTGCTCATCCGCGTATCGGCTGGTGGCTCGGCGCCGCGTCGATATTTGCCCGTCAGGACACCGCTGGCGAGCGGAAAGTAGGGCAGGATGCCGACGTTGTAATGACGGCAGGCTGGAATCAGCTCAGTTTCGATGTCCCGTTTCAAAAGACTATATTCGTTTTGCGCCGCGATGTAGCTGCTGAGTCCCCTCTCACGTGCCAAATGGACCGATTCTGCCAGCCGCCAGCCCGCGTAATTGCTGCATCCCACGTAGCGAACCTTGCCAGCGCGGACCAGGTCGGTCAGTGCTTCCAAAGTCTCCTGCTCGGGGGTGTCGGGATCGGGCTGATGGATTTGGTACAAATCGATGTAATCGGTGCCCAGCCGGCGCAGGCTGGCTTCCACTGCGCGGAAAATATACCGGCGCGAGGCGCCGCGCTGATAGGGGCCGGCGCCGGTGGGCGAGCCAAACTTGGTCGCGATGATCACCTCGTGGCGGCGGTTGCCCAAGGCCTGCCCCAGCAGCTCTTCGGATTTTTGATTGCCATATACGTCGGCGGTATCGAACAGCGTGATTCCCTCTGTTAAAGCTTGCTCAACGACGGCCCGGGTCTGCGCAAAATCCGCCCGCCCGCCAAAATTATTGCAGCCGATGCCAACCACCGAGACCTTCAGGCCGCTGTTTCCCAGGTTACGGTATTCCATTATTTCTCCTGTCTACGCCGGTTAGGCAGCCGCCGTGGAGGCTACCCCTCCTTCCTTAACTAGAGCGCCAAGCCGGCGGCCGCAAGGCGGCTACGTTTTTTTTCATAAAGCACCCAAAGGCAGCGGAACGGTTGACATTTTGCCAAGCGCAGGCAAGTTGGATGGCATGAAAGTGCAAGCTGCCGTGGCCCTGGCGCCCGGTTCTCCGTTGCGAATCGAAACCGTCGACTTGGCTCCTCCCAAGGCTGACGAAGTGTTGGTGGAAATCAAGGCCACCGGAGTCTGTCACACCGACGCCTATACGCTGTCGGGCGCCGACCCCGAGGGGCTGTTCCCGGCCATTCTCGGCCATGAAGGCGCGGGCGTGGTAGTGGAAACCGGTTCGGCCGTAACAACGCTGGCACCCGGCGATCACGTGATCGCGCTCTATATCCCGGAATGCCGCCAATGTCCTTCCTGCCTGTCGGGCAAAACCAACCTTTGCACCGCGATTCGCGACACCCAGGGCCGCGGCGTGATGCCCGATGGGAGCAGCCGCTTTTCGCTAGACGGGCGCATGATTCATCACTACATGGGCTGCTCCACCTTCGCCAACTTCACCGTGCTGCCCGAAATCGCGCTCGCCAAGGTCCGCCCCGACGCCCCCTTTGACAAGATTTGCTACATTGGATGCGGGGTGAGCACGGGATTGGGAGCGGTGATTAATACCGCCGCGGTCAAAGCCGGCGACAGCGTGGTGGTCTTCGGCCTGGGCGGGATCGGGCTCAACGTGATCCAGGGCGCGCGAATGGTCGGGGCAGGACAAATCGTGGGGGTGGACATCAATCCGGCGCGGCGCGCGCTGGCCACCGAGTTTGGGATGACCGATTTTGTCAATCCTCGGGAAATCAGCGGCGATCTGGTCAAGCATCTGATCGATCTGACCGGTGGGGGTGCGGATTTTTCCTTTGAATGCGTGGGCAACGTCAACCTGATGCGCCAGGCGCTCGAATGTTGCCGGCGCGGCTGGGGCACCAGCGTGATTATCGGGGTGGCGGGAGCCGGACAGGAGATTGCTACCCGTCCGTTTCAGTTGGTCACCGGACGGACCTGGAAGGGCACGGCCTTCGGCGGCTGGCACAGCCGGCGCGACGTCCCCAAAATCGTCGATTGGTATATGCAGGGCAAGATCCGGATCGACGAATTGATCACGCACACCCTGCCGCTTGCGCAGATCAACCAGGCCTTCGATCTTATGCACGCGGGCGAATCGATTCGTTCGGTCATCGCCTACTGAGGCAAATTGCCTCGCCAGCGCGCTTTGCGCACAATAATTTGGTGACGTGCCAAGCCTGACTTGCGGACCAGTCTCGAAAGGCGGGGGGAGCGTCCCAATTTCGACAAAGGAAGCGAAGTGCTTATGCGGCGTGGAAGCGCGAAGCCAAGCCCCCGGACTGCGCGTATGAAGAGCGGCGCCGGCCTGATGGCGGGGCTCGGACTAATCTTGCTGTTGTGCGCTGCGGCGCGCGCGCAGAGCGCCGGCGGCGAGCAATTGGCCAAAGACAACGACTGCTACTCCTGTCACGCCGCCCATCGTCAGATGGTCGGTCCACCCTGGAGCGCGATCGCGCAGCACTATAGCGACAACCCGCAAGTCGAGCACATCCTGGTGGACAAGATTATTCATGGCGCGGTCGGCGACTGGGGGCAGACGCCGATGCCGCCTCATCCCGACCTCAGCGCCGGCGATGCCCTAAGTATGGTCAAATGGATTTTGAGCGTCAGCGGCCCGCTTAAGCATCGCAGCGAGACCTATTCCTACAAGACCAGCGACGGCAAGACGGTGGTGGTGCACTTTCCCGTTTTCGTGGCGCCCAAGCAAGACAAGGTGACGCCCGAGTTGGCGCATGGCTACGAGCAGTATGGAACCTACTGCGCGCGCTGTCACGGGCCCGATGCGCAGCCGACCGGTTTCACTCCCGACCTGCAAGCAGCGCTGCGCGAAGGGGTCAACCGCAAGGATTTTCTGACCACTACGATGGAAGGTAGAACGGGCAAGGGGATGCCCAAATGGGCGGGGACGTTGACCGCGGATGAGATGAACGAGATCTACGACTACATCAAGGCGCGGGCGCTGGGGCTGGTATCGCCAGGTGCGCCGCCAACGGACTGAGGACGCCCGCGCGGGCGCCCTCAGTGTGCCGCTGTGATGGGTGGCGTGCGCTAGCGCGCCACCGAACGCCAATCGGCGTGCGCCGGGATGATCGCGCTCTCCGCCTTGATCTGCTCCCAGCGAATGCCGCGCGCGGTCCCGAAGGCCATCTCACCGCGCTCGAACTTGCGCACCGCGTCCAGGAGCAGGCGGCGCGCCCGATTGATCGAGGTGTCGCTCATGCCCAGGTATTCACGACTACGATTGACGATCCGACCCTGGCCCATCGCCACCGTGAAGTCCTCGAAACGCAGTTTGGCCACCCCCGTCCAGCTCCCCTCCTTCATCCGCGCCCGGTTTTGACCAAAGCGCTCTTCGAGCTTGGTACTCAGACCGGCCGCCATGTTGTTGGGGTCGTCCCATCCTCCCGCCAGGCTTTCCTGCCGCATCGGGCGGACGAAGTTATAGACCACGTCCCATTGCGCCGAATGCTCGTCGTCAACCGGCACCGAGACCGTCATGCAATGGTCGTGTTCGGGCCCTCCGATCGGGATGAATGAGTACCACGGCACGACAAAATCGCGTACCCGAACGTAATGCTGCGCGTCGGGCGCCTGGCGCACCGCCGCCTCGCGGTAACCGTAGGGCTGCGGCTCGAATTCGAAGCGCGGGCCGGTATCCTTGCGAATCGCGGCTTGAGGGCCGGCGCCGCGCGGCGCGTTTTCCGGATCGATCCAGTCGCGATGCAGAATCGCGACGTGGGCCGAGTCGAGCTGTCCTTCCAACCCCTGCAGCCAGTTGCAGTGGATCACGCCCACCGCGCTCTGAATATGGTCGTCAGGGAGCTTGAAGAAGTTGAAATCGGGGAATTCCGGCAATTGCGCTGGCCGTCCGATATGCACCCAAATGACCGTCCCGGCCTCGCGCACCGGGTAATGGCCCACTGTGATCTTGGCGGCATACTCGGCGCGCCGCTCGGGCCGCTCGCAGGGGATGTCGAGTACTTCGCCCGTAGTCCCCAGTTTGAGGCCGTGGTAAGAGCAGCGCAGGCCGTCGCCTTCGTTGCGAGCCAGTGCCATCGAGGTCCCGCGATGGGGACAGGCCTCGTCGAAAAAGCCCACCCGCCCGTCGCTGGCGCGAAAGGCGACAAAATCCTCGCCTAGCAGCCGCACTCGTACCGGTGCCCCACCTGGAGTCAGACGAGCCGAGCGCAGGGCCGGGATCCAGAATTGGCGCATGTAGGCGCCCATCGGCGTACCCGGACCAACCCGGCACAACAGTTCGTTTTCTTCGCTCTTAAGCATTGATTCCCATCCTCGCGCCCCGGGATACGCCCGGGCCATTAAGAAAAACAAAAACAAACGGCCGCCGGTCCGAGACCGTGCGGCCGTTTGCCCATCTTTAGCCATGCACGGTCAGGGGTTGTCGACGGTCATCTCTCGCGCCACCCGGCGCCAGTCACCGTCGGCCGGGATAATTCCATCTTCCGCCCGAATCACGCTGTAGTCGATAGCGTCATCGGTGCCGAAGGCGCGCTCGCCCTTGACGTAACGCCTGACTGCGTCAAGCAGCAGTCGGCGCGCGCGGTTGATCGAGGTGTCGCTCATGCCCAGGTACTCTTTGCTGCGATTGCAGATAATCCCCTGGGCCATGGCCACGGCGAAGTCCTCGTAGCGCAGCTTGTTGAAGCCGGTCCAGCGCCCCTCCTTCATCTGAGTGCGGTCCTGGCCGAAATTTTTGTCGGAGCCGAAGGCGGTGATCTCCGCCGCGATATCGTCGGGATTGGACCAGCGCGCCGCGCTGTTTTCTTTATCCAGCGGGCGAACCAGGTTGTAAACCACATCCCACTGGGCGGAATGCTCGTCGTCGATCGGCACCGAAACCGTCATGTCGTGATCGTCTTCGTAACCGCCGATGGGAATAAAGGAATAATAGGGCACCACGTAGTCGCGGACTCGCACATAACGCCGATCGTTAGGAGCCTTGCGCACCGCCGCTTCGCGATAGCCGTACAACGTGTTCTCGAACTCGAAGCGCGGCCCGGTGTCGTAACGGATCACGCCCTGACGCCCGATCCGCCGGTTGGAGCCGCGGTTGGCATTCATCCAATCCTGGTGCAGGATCGCGACGTGAGCCGAATCCAATTGCCCTTCCAGACCGTTGAGCCAATTGGAATGGATCAGCCCAACCGCGGTCTGAACGTGATCGGCCGGCAGTTTCATGAAGTTGTACTCGGGGAACTTGGGCGGCTGACCCTCGCCGAGGTAAACCCACACCACCTTGGCCGCCTCGCGCACCGGGTAATGGCCCACTGTGATCTTGGCGGCATACTCGGCGCGCCGTTCGGGCCGCTCGCAGGGCATATCCAGCACTTTGCCGGTGGGGCTCAGCTTGAGGCCGTGGTAGGAACAGCGCAGGCCATCGCCCTCGTTGTGAGCCAAAGCCAGCGAGGTCCCGCGATGGGGACAGGCTTCGTCGAAAAAGCCCACCCGCCCGTCGCTGGCGCGGAAAGCGACAAAATCCTGGCCCAGCAGGCGCACCCGCACCGGCGCGCCGCCGGCCGCCAGGCGCTCGACTCGGACCGCAGGAGTCCAGAACTGGCGCATGTAACCGCCCATCGGCGTGCCCGGTCCCACGCGCGACAGAAGTTCGTTTTCTTCGGGCTTAAGCATCGAATTGCTCCCTTTCTGCGCGATATCCGACCGTGTTGCGGGAGGGATTCAACTCACACTCTAGCGCATTTTGAGCGCGAAGTGTTAGCCCGCGCGCCAGCCGCTACAAAACAGCTAAGGGCATGGACTTCCAACTGAGACGGCGGCCTGACTTTCACAACCGGCGGCGGATTGCACCTCCCAGCTTGGGGCTGGACTTGACTAGGCCCGGGTAAAGCTCGATCCTCGGCGTTTGCGGAGAGGTTCGGGAGTCCGGCTTAACCGGCGTGACTCGAAATCACGTGTGCCCTTGTGGCACCGAGGGTTCAAATCCCTCCCTCTCCGCCACTTCAGTTCCTAAGTGGGCACTGCGTTCGCGCCACCATTCGCCACGAACGTCTGGAGCAGGCGGGACTTCGACCCCATGATGCGGACCTCGCCTTCGGCGACTTCGACGCGCTAAGCGAGCGAGCGCAGATGGTCGCGTCGCCAGCCGCCGCCTTCGAGCCGGATACCGTTCGGGCTCGAGCAGGCGTTCCTCCAGATGGCTGGCGACCCAAGTCGTCGAACAGGTTAGCGAACCATCGCTCGCACACCTCCACCTCGACCTCCGTGACGGGCAGATGCTCCGGCCAGTCATCGGTGACGGTCCAGGTCGAGAGGTCGCGCTTCGGCGGCTGACCGAGGGACGGCCAAGGGCAGCCGGGCAAAATTTCAAGCTGCTACCGAGACCGTCGGAACCGATTTGAGAACAGGCTGGGGCATGTCGGCAGTGCCGCGCCAGCGGACGGAAAGCAGAATGGCCCATGATTGCGCCGCGACGGCGCGCTGTAGCCCACTTCCAGCACCCGGGCACCTTTGAGCGGGCGTCCCGTATGCGCCATCAGCAGTCTGCCATAGCTTTCGACGTCGGCGATCGCTCCCACGGCCCGCGCCGGGGTCGCGCATCCCTCGCAGGCGGATGAGAAAGATACCGCGAGTTCGCTCTTTTGGCGCAAACCTATCGGCGCCGACGATGCCGAAGCCGGAACGGTAGAGGGCATTCACTAATAGTCCAGCGATTTGCCGCGCCGACGCTGGCCCGCGCCGCATCCGTCGGCACCGCCCGCTCCTCGCCCGCGCACTCCGATTAACCTCCTCTCCCGATGGGAGAGGACGACGCGAAGCGTCAGGTGAGGGTCCTTACCACGTCCGACGATCTCTGGAGGCCTGGTCCCGATGCGTTCATGGCAAAAGGATTGCGTAGGGCGCGGAATTTCTTCTCCGCTGACCCTTGCCCGCGCCGCATTCGCTGGCACGGCCTCTCCCATAGCGAGAGGCGAATCCCGGAGAGGAAGGGAGAGGCGGCGCGCCCGCGCCGGGTGAGGGTCGTCCTTGTGCCTAAATTGCAGCCTGCGCGGGGCCACGCAAACGCGGCTCAAGAATCTCAACGGCGGCGCGATATACTTCATCGGGGGTGATCGACAGTATGCACTTCTTTCCGTTGGCCACGCATATCTCGAGACCGCACCCCGCGCACGGCACCGAATGGTAGATGACCTTGTGCTGCTTCCCCCAGGGGAACCAGGCGCCAGGCAGCTCGCGCGCGCTGAACACGGCGACGCACGGTACGCCGGCGGCAGCCGCCAGATGCATCGGACCGGAATCATGCCCCAAATGCGCGATCGCCCCGCGAATAACCGCGGCGCTCTCGCGCGGTGAGAGCTTTCCGCAGAGGTTGACCGAGGGACCTAGCCAGCCGCTCGCAGCAACGTCCGACTGGGCCCGCTCGTCCGACGAGCCGATCAATGCTAACCCGAGTTTGGGGTAGCGCATAGAGATGCGTGCCAAGGCGGCCTTCCAATTCCCCGCTCCCCAATCGTTCGCCGGCCTTTTCGTCCCGACACAGGCCGTGATGAACATGCTGCCGCCGGGGAATTGGAGCGCGGATCTGGCCGCGGCCATCTCCTCCGAGGTGAGGTGCAGGTCCCAACTCGCTGCGCTGTCAAGCCTGGCATCCCCAAGCTTGCCGACTAGGCGTGCTAGCCGCTCAGCGGCATGCTCATGGAGGCCGTCGCCTTTACGCAGGTTACTTTGGGCACTGAAGGCGAGAGGAACCCCGACCATTCGGCGGATTCCGCACAGGGCGAAGAAAAGTGCGTCTCGATAGACCGCCGAGCCTTTTCGTGGCTCCATCAAGTAAACGAGCACCTGCGGACTCCACGCGCGCAATTCCTTGAATAGCTTCAAGAGCGCGGACACGTCGCGCAAGCCCACCGGGTAACTGAGGTAGTGATGGATCAGTCCGGCACCGTGCAGCACCGCCTGGGCGGGCGCAGCTTTTCCCACGACCGGCTTATTGGTCAGCATCAACCGCTCGGCGTCAGGGAAGACCCGCGCGATCAAATGCAGCACCGGCAGCGCGACGACGAAATCGCCGAGGCTACCCAGGCGGTAAATCAAAACCCTCGACGCGCTTGAGCGGCCCGCGATGGAGGAGGGGTCCATAAAGGCACGGCCCGGGCTGGGTAAGTCGGGATCGGCGCTCAGACCAACGCGAAGCCAAAGCGTTTCGCGATCATGGAGGCCCAACCCCGCAGTCCGCGACCGGGCGCCTTGCCACCCGCCTGCTGCAGCCAGTCTCTGACCGGCACGGAAAACCCGGTCTTGGGCCGGGCGAGGAGCCTTTCACAGCCGTATTGACGCAAAATCGGCGCCAGAAAGTCGGCCTTCTTCATCTTCGGCCGCGCCGCTACCGCAGGCATCACTTCCTTGAGCACCGGCAGGTCCACCATCGGCATCCGAATTTCCACCGAATGCTCCATTCCCGCCCAGTCGGCATCGCGCAGCAGCTGGTTGCGCATGTACCAGGTCATTTCCAGGGCAGCGACCCGTAGATGGTCGCCCTCGATGTCTGCGGTGGTCTGCTCCATCATAGCCACAGGATCGAACTCCGCCAGTCCGCGCTTGACCACTTCGGGAGGCAGCACCGAGTTCAGTTCCCACGGCATGAACAGGGCCCGCTCCAGGAAGTAGGCCGCGCCGTATGATCCGCCATACTCCAGTAGCGAGGCGTACTTGGGCGAGGAGATAAAGCCTGCGATCGGCGCGGCGACGTGTCGGAAACCAGCGCGCAGCGGCTTAGGGATGGGCCGCGCCAGCTTGGCCAGCACGGCGGTCCGCAAATAGCTGGGATAGCTGCCGAAAAGTTCGTCGCCGCCCAATCCCGAAAGGGCGGCCTTGAGCCCCAGCTCGTGCGCCGCGAGGCTGACGAAGTAAGTATTGACCCCGTCGATACTAGGCTGATCCATCGCCGCGAGCAGGCTTTCGGCCCGCGCCTCGAAGTCGGCGCGAGTAACCCAGCGCGTATGATGGTTGAGGCCCAAGCCCTTGGCCACCTCGCCGGCAAGCCCAGTTTCGTCGGCGAGGGTGCCGGCGTAGTCCTTGAAGCCCAGAGTGATCGAGTGCACCCGCGACAGTCCCGCCCTCGCCGAGAGCGCGGCGATCGTGGTCGAGTCGAGACCGGCGGAAAGAAAGACGCCCACCGGCACGTCTGCCATCAAGTGCGTGCGTACGCTCTCGGCCAGTGCCGGCTCGCAAACCGCCGCGACATCTTCGGCAGGCGAGCGGTAACTACTCGCTCCGACTTGAGCGAGCAGGTGGGAGATGTCGCAAAAGCAGTCAAGTTTGCGCGCGCCACTCTGCTCGAGCGTCAGGTAGTTGCCAGCCGGCAATGCTTTGATCTTTTTGTGGACGGTCCAGGGATCGGGCACGTAACCAAGGAGAAAAAATGCCACCTGGGCGGCGTCGTCAAGCTCCGACGCAACACCACCGCCGCGGATTAGCGCCTTGACCTGGGAGGCAACTCGGATGGTGCGGCCGTCGTCGGCGTAGTAAAGCGGCTTCATCCCGAAAGGATCGCGCGCCAGAGTTAGCCGCCGTCGCCCCCCGTCCCAAAGCGCAAAAGCATACATGCCGCGGAGCTGGTTGAACATACCAAGCCCACGGGCGGCATACAGATGGAGCAAGACTTCGGTGTCGCAGGTGGAGCGAAACCGGAAACCCTCACCCTCAAGTTCATGGCGTAATTCACGATAATTGTAGATCTCGCCATTGAAGCTGATGACCAGCGAACCGTCGGCATTAGCCATCGGCTGCGCCCCGGTCTCGCTCAGGTCGACCAAAGCCAACCGCCGATGCGCCAGCCCGACCCGCCGGTCCTCAGACATCCAAACCCCGGCCCCGTCCGGCCCGCGCGCGATCATGGCGTCGCGAATCTTGAGGATCTCGCGCTCATTGGCGGACGGCGCGCTCGCTCCATAGGCAAAGACCGCAGCCAAACCACACATAGGCTCACCAAGCGGCGCAGTTGCCGCATTTAAATGCGGCATACAGCCACATCCTCTTTAATTGTCAACCGCCGGATATCGGCTCTATTCCGCACGCGATTCGCGACTGCCGAGAGCGAGAATCCTATCCTCCGCGCCCAACGGCCGTAGCGTGTGAAGGCTGCGCAGATCGAAGCCGAGCTGGGACATCTCAGCCACGATTGCGTCTCTATACTCGCGATCACAGCCGTCGATCAGCACGGCACGCACCCGCCCGCTGGACAAGGTGCGCCGCGCGCCACGCAGTACCTCGTACTCGTGACCTTCGACATCTATCGTGATGAAGATGCGCTGCCGGCCGCCGAGAAATTCGTCCAGTGGCCGTGCTTCCACCATGCGTGTCTCACGTTCGATCTGAAAATGGCTTCTTGCTACCCCAAAGGTCTGGCTGCCCGCACCCTCGCTCAACCGAAGCTGCCGGCGCCGATCGGACAAGGCAAAATTGTGGCATTCGGCGTCGGGGTAGCTCGCCATGGTCTTCACTAGCCTGGCGAAGGTGTCGGGATGAGGCTCGAACGCTATAACTTTGATGCCGGGCAGGATGCGCGCCATGCTAGCGACGTTGGCGGACCAGGCGCCGACGTTTGCGCCGCAATCAACAAACGTTGCGTCCGGCTCCAACAAGCTCAGCAGGATCATCAGCATGGGCATCTCTTACCGCAAGTATCGAAGCCTGGTCGCCGCGCGCCCGATACGATACACGCCAAGTTCCTTCTGGCAGTGAATGTAGGCGGGCGCAAAGCCGAAAGTATAAAAACCCTCGCGAGCAGGATAAACCAAGCGGCTGAGCGCGCGGTGAAGCCGTGGTTTTAAGAACACCGCTCGCCAAAGAAGATAGTCGTAAAGCTTCGCCGTCACGCGCATGCGTCCGCCTCTGAATCCTCCGCAACGGGCGAACGGCGACGGAACGTCCGCAGAGCACCACGATACAGCTCGGCCAGGCGTGCGCCCGCCCGCTCCCAGGAAAACTCCGCCTGCACCAGCGCCCGCGCCAAGTGGCCCATGGCTTGCGCCCGCGCGGGATTGTCGAGCAGGCTGGCCATCGCCTTCTCTATATCCCCGATATCGAGCGCCACTTCCACGCCCGCGCCAGCCGCGACGATACGCGGCGCTATGTTGACGTGTTCGGAGACCACTACCGGCAGTCCCGCCGCCATCGCCTCCACCACCGCCACGCCAAAATTCTCGCTGCGCGAGGGCAGCACGAAGAGCTCCGCCGAGGCGAACGCGCCTGCCTTCGCCTCCCACCGCACCATTCCCGCAAACGTAACCGCATCTTCGACCCGCAATTCTCTGGCTAGCGCACGGATCGTGCGTCCATAACCGCCGTTTTCGGGCCCGGCGATCAGCAGATGCAGATCTGGCCGCTGGCGCACCAACTTGGCGAAAGCCGGGATCAGCAGATCTAACCCCTTCTTTTCGTCGAGCCGCCCAAGAAAGAGCACGACACGCTTTCCCTTGCACCTGGGCCACATGCTCTCGGCGATACTCCGGTCGGGCGGCGCAGCGGGCGGGACATCGACGCCCAGCGGTACCACCACCCCCTGAAAGCTCCATTTCGTCATTCGGGCCAGGCGCATCTCTTCGTCGCTAGTGAAATGGACGGCGGCGGCGAAGGCCAGGTTGCGCCGCTCGAACAGAGCCTCGTAGCCGGCTTTAACCAGCCGGCGCTGCCGGAAGTGATACGGGTCGAGCGTGCCGTGGGGACGGAGAATATAGGGTACCCGGCACCGCCGGCAGCACCAGGCTGCCACGGCAGCGGGGAAATTATAGAGGGAATGGATGTGCAGCAGATCGAAGTAACGCACGCTGTGAAAGAGAGCTCGCGCAAACGGTAGGGAGAAGCGAAACCGCCGCGGCGATAGTTGAGGCGGGAAGAAAGTTGTCGGCACACCCTCGAACTCCCTTCGTTCGCGGAAAGGAACGTCTAGAAATCCATCGACGTCGACATTCGTAGTAAAGATCTCGGCCTGGACCCCGAAGCCCCGCACCGCCCGGCACATCCCCAGCACCGCGGCGCTGGGACCGCCGTAGCCCGGGGCGACGGACTGAATCACGTGCAGGACCCGCAGCGGGCCCTCGCTGCCGAGCCTGCCGCCGTTGGTCGCGTCTATGGAGCTATGCTTCACTCAGCTCCTTTGC
Source organism: Candidatus Binataceae bacterium (assembly GCA_035294265.1). Classification (NCBI taxonomy): domain Bacteria; phylum Candidatus Binatota; class Binatia (SeqCode); order Binatales (SeqCode); family Binataceae (SeqCode); species Binataceae bacterium (SeqCode). Next base: position 56,310 of record DATGLK010000063.1, on the reverse strand, counting down.
AGCAGCCGAATCTCGTACCTCTTGGCCGAGACCTGGTACCAATAGCAGGATTTGAGGACCTGGTAGATAAACCCCGGCCGTCCATCGAGGAAACCAAGTCGCCCGATGTAGGAATAGAGAAAATAGACGAACGGTTTGCCGGGCGTCTTCAAGAAGGTACGCTTCAACCAGCGCCGTCTTTGAATCTTGTCGCCGAAAAGCCGCGGCACCACCTCGCCGCCGTTCAGATCCCCATACTTGGTCAGAAGCAGCGCTTCCCAATCCGAATAGATATTGTGGCGAGCGAAAAAATGGTGCAGATCGTCGTTGTCCCGGTGGATCATCTTGTTGCGCAACCTGCCGACCTGGCCGTTGACAATCGGCTGCTCGTGCAGCTCGACGTCGTAACCGGTTACGTCGGGAACATTGACCGTTTCGTAGCGGGCGACGGCATGGCGCATGAGGATGAACTTCCAGAGCGGGTCGCCATGGCGGAGAGCCTTACCCAGGAAATAGTAATCATATCTGATCTGAAAGCCCGCCTTGTCGGTATTGGCGCAGACCCGCTTGATCTCCTCGGCCAACGGTGGCGTGACTTCCTCGTCGGCATCGACGATCAGTACCCATTCGTGTTTCCACGGGATGTTTTTGAGCGCCCAGTTCTTTTTGCGCGGCCCTTGTCCGTCCCAACGGAATTGCGCAACCTTGGCTCCTAGTCCCTGGGCGATCTCCACCGTCCGATCGCTGCTGTTGGAGTCAACTACCCAGACGTCGTCAGACCACGCGAGCGTCCGCAGGCACTTCTCGATGTTCTTCTCCTCGTTCCTCGCGGGAATGAGAATCGATATGCCTGCTTCGGGGCCCGGTCGCGACAAATCCATTATTTATAGGCTACGCAGAAGAGGTTCTGCGTAAATATCGGCCGCGCGCCGATCTGCCCGGTTTCGATCACCATGCAGGCGCGAAGCGTCAGATGGATCGTACGCCAGAGCGCCAAGCGAACCACGCTGGTAAAGCCGTGGGGAATCGGGCCGTCCTCGAAACATTCAATCCTCGAAAATCGGTATGCCGTCAGCAGTTGCCGCAGCGAATGCTGCGTGAAACAAAGCTCATGGGTGAAATCCCCGTAACGTACGCTGCCGCAAAACGGCGACTCGCCGTTGGGGCAGTGGATGATCCAGCGGCCCGTCGGCTTCAGGACTCGGGCGATCTCGCCCGCCAAACGGCACAGCTCGGGCTTGCTGAAATGCTCGATCAGATCCAGGGAGACAACCGCGTCCAGGTTTTCGTTTGGCTCCTTCGCGAGAGCCTCGAAGCAGTCGGCCTGGGTTACGTTAGCGACTCCTGCGCGATGGGCGGCAGCCACTTGCTCGGGCGAGATATCCACGCCGCGGATGTTTTCGTACCCCGCGACCCTGGCATGATGAATCAGAGCGCCGTAGCCGCAGGCCAGTTCCAGAATGGAGGCATCACGATTCGGCGGAAAGAATTCCGCGATTATTCGCCGGCAGTAGGCTTTGCGCACCCCGATGTGCACTCCGACGGTTTCCGCGCTCTCCTCGCCCTGGCCCGTGAGATACGATTGATAGATCGCGTCACGATAATGCTCCGGAGCAGATGTGAGCCGATAATCAGGCTTCATACTATGCCGGCACGGATAGAGGGCGGGGGCCAAGAAGCCGGGAGCCCCCGTTAAAGCCCTGTGCCCACGCAATCGCGTGGCGCTCACGCAACCGCTTGTGTGCGCGCAGCGGACGCAAAGTAGCGCCGAATTTCCTCAGCTACCCGCGCAATCTCCACCTCTTCCAACTCTGGAAACATCGGCAGCGAAAGCATTCTGGCTGCGAGGCTCTCAGTTACCGGAAAATCACCTTCTCGATAGCCCAAATCTCGATATGCGGGTTGCATATGTATAGGAATTGGGTAATGAACGCCCGTTTCGATTCCCGCCGCTTCGAGATGCTTCTTCAGCTCATCGCGGTGATCGGTCGTAACTATAAACAGGTGGTATACGTGGGTGGAATCCTCCGGGCACCGTTGAAAGCCTAGATCGCCAACGCCTTGAAGAAGATCGCGATAGGCTGCGGCATGCTTCACGCGTCGCTGGTTCCAGCCTCGTAAATACGCGAGCTTAACATTGAGGACTGCGGCCTGGAGCGAGTCCAGACGTGAGTTGAAACCCTTAACCTCATGCTGGTATTTAGCGCGCTGGCCGTAATTACGCAGGGCCAATGCGTGTTCAGCAAGCGTCGGATCGTCGGTAACGATGGCACCGCCATCACCGTATGCTCCTAGGTTTTTCCCTGGATAGAAACTGAAGCAGCCTATCCGCCCGATCGTGCCGCAAGCTCTGCCATGGTACAAAGTACCGTGCGCCTGAGCGGCGTCCTCTACCACAACAAGTCCGTGACGCCTGGCGATGCCGACGATCTGATCCATATCTGCCGCGAGGCCAGTTAGGTGGACTGGAATGATCGCGCGAGTTCGCGGCGTAAGGGCCTTTTCGACCTTGTCGGAATCGATCTCGAACGTGTCTGGCAGGCAATCTACAAGGACGGGAGTCGCGCCCACTCCGCTCACCGCAAGTGCCGTGGCTATGTACGTGTTCGCTGGAACGATTACCTCGTCCCCAACGCCTATGCCGCATGACGCGAGCCCGAGTCGTAAAGCGTCGAGGCCGCTCGCTACGCCGATCGCGTGCTTCACTCCCAGAAAGGCCGCAAATGCCTCCTCGAACCCACGCACGGCCGGTCCTAAAATAAAGCTTCCATTTCGCAACACTCCAGCGATTGCAGAGTCCACTTCATGCTGAATAGCCGCGTACTGCAGCGTCAGGTCTACAAACTTAATCCTATTCATGGAAAGGGCAACACCTGTTCACGAGTTCACTCAGTGTCTGATCCACGGATCGGCTAACGACCCGCCAGACGGGTTCAGTCACTTTTTTTCTACAGTACCGCATCTCGTCGTCGGGGCGCGTTACGAACTCGAGCCGGATCTCCTCGAACGACCGCGCGAGACGCTACGTCTCGAGTGACCACCGCCCCCGCTCCAACCATCGCTCCCTCTCCTATTTCGACTCCGCACATGATGACCGCGGCGCTGCCGATTGTTGCCCCCCTCCTGACGACGACACGCTCCAGCTTCCAGTCTGCTTCCGTCTGAAGGGATCCGTCGGGATTGGTAGAGCGCGGATAGCGGTCGTTGATAAACATGACTCCATGTCCGACGAACACCTCGTCCTCGATATCGACACCGGAGCAGATGAAGGAGTGGCTTTGTATTTTGCACAATCGGCCTATTTTCGCCCCTTGCTGAATTTCTACGAATGGTCCTATCCTGGTGTCGTCCCCGATCTCGCATCCGTAAAGGTTGACGAACGGCGATAGCCGTACGCGATCACCGAGCTTCACGTCGGAGCTGACGCGCATTAGTCTCAAAGAGGATTTCTGAGATCTAGGTTTACGCATTATCCCAATCCCTATCTTTCGAAGTGTCTCCGGAGTTCTGGCGCACGTTTCGCCTGAGCGATCAAGCTGCCCGGAATACCGATTGGGCGAAATCTCTATTTTTTTTAACGGGGCGCTATCGTGTCAGTCCGGCATCAATGTCAATCCGCCTTCCGGCGCGTAAGGACGCAACGGCGGCCTCAACGGTCGCCATCACCCCGACGCTGAAATCTCCATTGGCGCGTTCGACTCGACCCTTCAGAGCGCCCTCGACAAAAAACCGCGCTTGCAGTTTCAGCGGCTCTTCAAGGTTGAGCTTGGGAAGCCTGACGTCACCGTCCCACGTGTCAACCCGAAGAAATTCTCCATACTCACGGACATCCGGAGTGACGGCCGCGCCGCGATCGTAGATCGCAATAGGCGTGCTTAGTTCAAGGTCGTCCCAGGTGGCCATCCTCCGGGCTCCTACGACTGAGATCTGCCTTACCTTTCGAGGGTTGAGCCAGCTAACGTGGATCGTGCCGAAGATCCCCTTGGGATATTCCAGGCATACCGTAGCGACGTCCTCGATGTCCTTGCGAATGAACGCTCCGCCCGCGGCGAGAACCCGCGTGGGCACGGCGTCCAGCAGCCAATTGAAGATCGAGACATCGTGGGTTGCTAGATCATACACGGCGTTAACATCGTTCCGGATTGGGCCCAGGTTCGTGCGTACTGCGGAGAGGTGAAAGAGGTCGCCCAGCTCTCCGTTCGCGATTAGCGTACGTAGCTTCGCGATCCCTGCGTTAAACAAAAATGTGTACCCTACCATCAACACAAGCTCGCGCTCACGCGCTATCGCATTGAGCTCGCGCGCCTCGTCGGCCCGGAGGCAGAGCGGCTTCTCGCACAGCACGTGTTTACCGGCCAGCAAAGACCTGCGAGCCAATTCGTAGTGCGTGGCTGTGGGCGTCGCCAGAACGACCGCGTCGATGTCGCGCGAGTTCAGAACCTCAATGGGTTCCTGCGACAACCACAGGGAGGGTACAAGCTCGAGCATACTCCGCAGCCTTACCGGGTCACGATCGACCGCGGCGGCGACCTGAACCCCGGGCAGACGCGAAAATGTACGAATATGGTTGGGACCCCAGTATCCGCACCCGACCACCGCAATTTTGAGCACTTTTCTTATCACCTATAGCTCGTACGCTGGCCCACCCCGTCGGTTCTTACGCTCGCGTTAGCGCCTTGGGTCAGGGCGCGGTGGCTGGACTTCGGCTGCCGTGGGCGGCCGGCAGCGCGCGCAACGCGGCCAACACACCCGCGACGCACTCCTCATAGCTCCAGGTCGAGATTATTTTTTCTGACGCCAGTCCCATTTCCCGAACGGTAACCGGGTCCCTCGCGAGATCTCTCAGAGCCCCGGCTAATGCGTCGTCGTGGCCGAAAGGCACCACCACACCGTTCACCCCGTGCTTAACCAAATCGGTCGTCGCTCCAATTTGGTCGCTTGCAACTACCGCGAGGCCCGCGGCCATTGCCTCGTTAACGGTAAGCCCCCAGTCCCCTTTATAGATTCCGTCAGGCCGTACCATAACGTCGCTGATGGCGTAATATTTCGGCATCTCGCTCTGATTCGCAAACCCGACAAACCGAACCTTTGATTCTACGTTAAGTGCCGACGCCGCCTGCTGTACGCCGCGTAGTTCTGGTCCGTCTCCAACCATCAAAAGGGTGGCAGCGTGCGGAGGTCCTGACTTAGCAAACGCCTCTACCAACTGACGGGGCCGCTTGAGCGGTATCATCTTCGCGGCAAAGAGGAAAACCACATCCTGTCGCGGGATGCCGAGTGACTCCCTGACCTGATGTCGTTGACCGCGCCATCTCGCTGTATGGGTCAGAAAGTATTCATTATCGACCGTGTACGGTACTGGGAATATGCGACTCGGCGGTACGCCGTAGTGCAGGAAGAACTCTCGGTTGTCCGTGCCTATTGCCAGCGCAGCGGTAAGACGACGCATCAGCATTCTTAGCAGAACGGGCTTTACTACTCGAATAAACGCCGATCGCCTGACGTGGCGGTCGTATCGCAGCGAGGCTTCGGTCCGGCAGAATAACGGCGTTCCCGTCGCAGCAGCAGCGCCGATCGCCATCGCGTGGGTAATGTGCGCATAGCTGTGAATCCACAGTGCGTCGTAACGACCACGAAATATCGTGGTTACTATACCGGGGTTTATCAACGACAAGACGCCGCCGGGCCCACCCCGCCGGAAGTTTGCGAGAAAACGATACCTATAGCCCTCCAGTAGTGGAACATCCCAAACGACCTTTTTGCCGAAACTGGGATCGAACGCTCCGCCACGGTCGCAGTACAAGACCGTGAGATCAACCTCCGGCTCCCGCGCGAGGCGCCGGTACAGAGGCGCGAAGTACTGTATCGGGTGCGAGTTGAGAACGGCGAGCTTCCAGCGGCGCCCGGTAGCGCTCTTCCGGGTTCGGTCTACGCACGCGATCGCTGTGTCTATGCTGAAGCTATCGGGCACGACTACTCCGTTACTTAAAAATGGCCACACGGCGGAGGGATAGCATCAGGCGCGCCCCACCCGGACGATCACCGTGAGGGTCAGCCGCATCGCTAAATCCGGAATGCGCGCCGACATCATAAAGCGTCATTCCGCGCCTGATGACCTTTGCTGAGGCTATCTGTTTGCCGCTTTCGTAGGTTCCGAGCCAGCAACTATGCACGCCTGCGCCCACAAACCACTTCACGCCCCTGTTAGGGCCCGCCCTGACCGTTAGGGGCAGCGGGTCCAGGACGAGATGGATAAGACGGGACGCGATCGCACTGCCTTTGATCATTGTGGCTCGCCGATCACCGCGCCGCCACGTTTGCGTCAGCCCGTCCGAACGCGGCCTCGGGACTTCCGCCTAGCTTGAGACTTGCGCGCACCAGCGCTGCAAGTCGCTCATGATATTTGCTCCACGAGTACTCCTCGGCCCGCTTCCTCGCGTTCAGGCTCATCTCCCGCCGGAGATCGCGATCGCGGATCAACCGCTCGATGCGGTCGCGGAGGGCATCAACGTCACGGGGCGGAACAATGAAACCCTCGATCCTGTCGCGCACAACGGAGCCGCTGTTGGGCGTGGTAATTACCGGCAGTCCCGAGGCAAGGGCCTCGTAGGTTACAAGCGCGGAGCCGTCCAGAAGCGAGGGGTAAACGAAAAAATCAGCCTCGCGGAGCAGCCGCGCGAGTTCAGTCCGCGGAACGAAGGGCACATGCTCAAAGACAACACCGTATCTATCAAGCAATCGCGCGTCCTCGGCCCTCCCGCCTATCAACAACAATCTGCACACGGATTGTTGAATCCCCTGGAAGGCCTCAAGCAGGTACGTGACGCCCTTGCGCAAGGTGAGCTGGCCGGCGTAGACCGCTGTCAACGGTTCACACGGCTCGCGCCGCGCTGGCGGATGAAACAGGTCCAAGTTGGCACCGTAGGGAAGCACCGCGACCTTGTGCGCCGCCACCCCGGTCCTCAGGAGCGAGTCTTTTACAAAGTCCGAGCCCACGAGGATCATATCCGCCTGCCCGATCTCCTCCCGGCACAAATCTATCAACTCGCTGGACGGCAGCTCCTCGCGAAACTCAGCGGCGTGGCGCTCGTTCTCTTGCCGCAAAAGTTCGATGTCGTGACAGATTGCCTGGTCGAGGATTTTTATGGCGCCCACGTGGGAGGCGGCCTCGAAGACCTCGATCGCTGCGGAGTCGTAGCAGAGCACCGCTGCGGGCGCCGTTGACAGGACCCGTTTCGCCACCCAGCGTCCGAAGAGCCTGTTTCGGAGGCGCAGAAGCCGGACCGGGATCCATGACGGCACCGGGGTCCGAGTGGAAGCCAGGTATATCGCTTCCAACAGAGTGCAGGTACGAACCCGAGCATCGTCGAGGCCCGGGCGTCGACGCCCTTTGAGTACCCGAAGCGTCCGGTTTCTGATTCGCTCAGGCAGCATCGGCAAAACGCGCCCGATGCCGTGACCTTCCTTGAAGTACAGTCCCGTTATGTACTCCCGGAGCAGCCCCGCCTGCTGAAGGCCAACCGCGGTCTCATAGGAATGCTGGGTTCCGGGGTGAGCGACTACGACGCCTGAACTTGGCACCACCTTCAGGCCCGCGCCGCAAAGAATAGCTCGCTGCCGCTCAGATCGTTAAGGTACCACATCGTGGCTGTCGGCGGCAGCTGTACCTCACCAACAGGAGATGAGCCAACCACCCTTGGTGACTGCTCAAACGCTCGATCCAGGAAGCGATCGTCGATCATGTTCGGATGAACCTCGCCCCACCACTTGTTCCACTCGGGATGGAGTGCCTTGGCCGGCTCACAGCCATTCGGGGTGAACGACACAAAAAGACCGCCGGGGCGTAGAAGCTTGGCTGCGAGGTCAAACACCGCGCACGGTTTTGGAAGATGCTCTAGTACGTGCGCGGTGAAGAAACAGTCGAAGGTGCCGGCCAGACCGAGGTCGGACACGGCGGCTAGGGGATCTTCAACCACCGCAACTCCAAGTTTATCCCGGGCGAAGCGCCTGCGCGTAGGGGCCACATCGAAGGCCACCACGGAATATCCGGCTGCTGACATCTGATAGCTTCCGTACCCCCACGAGCATCCAAAGTCAAAAACACGCGCTCCGACGATCAGACCAAGTGACCTGAGAACGCGGTTGTAGTACGTCCAGTCCTTTTCGGATCCGGCGAAATTTTCCCTGAGAAGCGCCGTCAGGAACTCGTCGGAGGGCATCTCGGTGGTAATACCTTGGGAATACTCGTGTTCGTAGTAGTCGCGATTCTTCGCAGGATCGTCAGTCGGCACACGGAAGAGCAGCTCGCACCTTCCGCACCGCCGAAGCCGCGTGACGAGGTACTTACGCGCCACCGTCAAAGCGTGGGGATGGCCACAATTAGGGCATGTGAGGCGCTCGGGAGCAAAAAGACCCTGTATGCTCCTTAAAAGGTAGGCCGTCTTACCCAAGACAAATACCTGGCGCGGGGCGGGTGGCGCTCGGCGATCGTTCTAAGGTTGCGGGCGCATGGCGCTCACGGTGCCGCCACGGTATCAATCGATTATGCCCGACAGCTACCAAGGCGGCCCCATGGTGATCAGCTTCAAGTTGGGTGGCAGCGGCGTTATCGGCGGCCCGCGTTGGGACGGCTCGGTGAAGCGAGCACAGCAATCCAAAAAACAGCCAATATAGCGAGTTCATAGGATCGAGGCTCATGACGGGCCCCTTGTAATTGTAGATGAGGACTACCGCCGCAAGCGCCGCTAGGGTATCGCAGTACGGCTTCAGGTCCGTTCCTGCCAGATCCTTGCGCGCACGTAGCGCGAGGAGCAAAAGGGCCACCTGAGCTGCGGTTGCGATGAAGGCCCCCTCGATTCCGAGCTCCGCCACCGCCTTTGCATAGAAGCCTTCGAAACCAACAAATTGCGACGGATCGTCTGTCGCTAGCCTTGCCGCACCCGTGCTCGATCCGACCCCTTTCCCGATCCAGGTCTCTCGCAGCGCATCTCCAATCTCATATGCCTGCGACTGAGCGTAGTTCTCGCTCAGAACGGCCTCCATGCTCGCTAGGCCGGCGGGATCGATTCCGCCTATTGACAGTGCGACGGTTAACAGCGCGGCGATCATGGCACCAGCCCAGAACACCCCGAGCGCGCCTCTCCTTAGGGCGTAGAAAGCGACCAGCATCAGCGGAATCATAACAAAGGTTGCGCGAGTGCCGGTCAGAAATCCAGCGACGCATAGCGCCAGAAGACTTAGGCTCCGCAGCTTCCGCCAAGGCATGTCGGTTTCGGCGTCGGCACAGCCCAGAACAGGGACAAACATGCAAAGTATGTAACCTAGGTACTGGGCGGGAAAAGCGAAGGTGGCGGGGATTCTCATCAATCCGTTGTCAAATCGAGAAAAATTCTGGGTCGCCGCGCTCGCTGCCGCGCCGTAGAAAAGGCTGATCGCCCGCTCATAGCCGATCGTCAGCGACAGAAGCCACTGCAGGATGCCGACCGAGCACGGAATCCAAATCAAGCCAGTCATCAGCCGCGATAGGCGCAGCAAGCTTGCGCGATCCCGAACATAGGCACGCCCCAGTAGTATCATAGGCACATAGAAGAGCCAGACCTTGAGCCCTATCAGAGTCGCAAGCGGGCCAGGACCCGAGGGGTTGAGCGTCTGCACAAGAACCAGGCCGACGAAGAGCAGAATAACCGCGCCAACCGATCTCGGTATGCCGGCCAGCGCGGACCCTAGCTCGCCGGACGTCGCGAAACCGATGTAGGCGGGTATCGCGAAAAGTATGTCCTTGATGAGCACCGCCCATGGAGCCGGGTAAAGACGCGCCTCGATCAGGCCCGCGAAGGGCGTGAACAAAATAAACAGCTCCAGCCCTAGCCGCCAACGGGGAATGACAGCGAACCAAGCGACAGCCGTGAGGAGCAGTCCTGCCGCTAGCCAGATTTCGCCCATAGACCCTTGCAGTCGGCTTTCAGCGCGGTCCTGGCTGGCGGTGACGCGATCACTTTTGAGATCGCCGCGATGGCCCGCTGTGCATCAATCGCCCGCATGCAAGGCGCGTAATCCCCGCTGCCGGGCGGAAGCAGGCGGCATGGCGCGTGACACGGAACGCAAGGCATGGTTGCCTGAAGCACGGCGCTCCGATCGTCCACGTACCCGAAGATTTCAACCGGGGTAGGACCGAAAGCCGACACAGTCGGCACCCCGAGAGCTCTGGCCGCGTGAATCAGACCTGTATCCGCACCAAATGCCACATCCGCCAGGCTCAGGCAGCTTAAGGACTGGCGCAGGGTGAGACGGCCAGCCGCAAGGTAACAGCGTTCAGCCGGCCAGTCGGCTTCGCCTGCGCGTCGCGCGTCTTGGCTGTCGCCCAGCACAATCACGGAGTACCCGTATCGCCACACGCAAAGCTGGGCTAGCTCCGCAAAGTTTTCGAGCGGCCAGAGCTTTTGAACGTTGCTGCCGCCTAACGCGAGCGCCACCAGCGGCTTCCTAAGGGACTGCCCGCCCAACAGGACACTGGCCTCGTCCACTTCGCTTCGGCGAACGAAGAGCTGCGGCGAAGAGTCTGTGACAGCGGCGACGCGAGTCGCACGAATGAGGTCGTGGAAACATGCGTTTACGTGCCGGCGGTTGAATTCAGCGCGGCGCGGATGATCGCCATGGTAGATGCAGGCGCTGTGCGTGAAAGGAAAGTCAAATCCAGCCCCGTTGTCATCATAGCCCACCTTGAAGCGCGCTCGAATGAACAGGGACGGCAGTATGGCCTCCAGATCGTTGTGCATGAAGAACGCCAAGTCAAAGCCGGGGCTCGAAAGTCGCCTCAGCCACGCGATCGTCCTCAAACTCCGCGGGTTCGCGCCAAGCCTGAAGTGGTCCTGGACTATTAGGTGATCGAGCGTAGGATTGTTCTCCAGAACGGGGGCGCTGGCAGAGTTCGTAACCACGGTGATCTCGGCTTTTTTGAAGATGCGTCTGACGCTGCGTAGCATCCCGGTCATGACGATAACGTCGCCAATGCCGCCGAATCTGAAAATTGCCAGCCTTCGAATTTCGTCGGGGCTGACAGGTCCCTTTTTCCCCGGTCCCAAAAGCGCAAGCGCCCTCAGGACTGGCCGCTTCAGCGCCTTCTTGAGTAGGCGGCTGCTCGAAGCCCGACTGCGGAAGTAGGGTATTGATACGACCCATCCGAACAGGCTGGCCAGCGTTTCGCCAGTTTTGACAGCGAGCAGTCGCGCATCAGTCGCCCTCGGGAGCATGAGGTCCGCTGGCGAGGCCCCGGTTGCAGCCCTGATTTCGACCAGTAGCCAGAGCGCGGTAAGCAAGTAGGCGGCCAGGGACACTCCCGCCGCGCCGACGATTCCATAGGGGCGCAGGAACAGCCATAAGCCGGCGGCGGTCGCGGCCAACGCCATCAGTTCGGCTCGCAGAACCGCCACGGGTCGGCCTAGGCCGCGCAATCCCTCCGAAAGGACCAGGTTGAAGCCAGCTAACCCGCCCGCCAATGCCAGAATCTGCGCCGCCCGCACCGCGGCCCGGAACCGGGCGCCAAAGAAGAACGGTATCCCGAGCCGTGCGCTCGCGAGGAGTAAGCACGCGATAAGCGCACCGATCAGAGCCGTGGTACGCGAAGCGCGCGCCAGCGCCTCTCCTTGGCTACGGGCCTCCGTCCTCCCGGCAATGTCAGGAACCACAACCGACGACAGGCCGTGAGCGAAGGGCGCCCCGGCGTTGCTCCACGCTACTGCCACCACGTATTGGCCGAGCACTACCGGCGGCATCAGACCCGCCATCAGAATCTGGTCGAGCTTGAGATTCATCATCTTGGGGACGAAGGCCCCCGCGGCGGGAAGCCCGAACTTGAGCGTCTCGCCGACTTGCCGGAGCGTCGGCCTAACAAGCCTTTCGATTTCGCGGCGCACCAGTGGTATAAGCGGTACAAGGGCCAGCCAGCCCAAGATCGCAAGCGCGGTGGACAGGACCATGGGGCGCCGAACGCCAGCGGCCCATGCGACGCAAAGAATCGAGAGCCACAGCAGCGCTGGAAATACCCTGATGGCGTTCCAGGCCGCAAAGCGGCCCGCCCCTCGGAGTACTTCGCTCGGCATCCCGATTAGCAGGTACGCCCAAATCGACAACAGGAAAATTCGCGAGCCAAGTACCACTTGTGCGCTTTGCGCCTTAAGCAGCCAGGGCATCGCGAGGAACCCAAACAGCGTGCAGACGAAGGCCCCGCAGGCGCCTATGGCGAGGGAGGCGGCTAGGTATGCGCCTCGCTCTTGCTGCACGCGGGACACAAAATATACTAGCGCCTCCGCGCTGCCCAGGAGGCCAAGCGAAGCTAAGGCGGTCGGCCAAGCCTGGATCGCGGCCAGCTCACCGCGTCCCTTCGGGCCGAGTAAACGCGCCGCGATTACGCCGGTGCCGACGCCGATAACCGCGATGGCGATGTTGCAGGCGGTGGTAACAAGCGCTGCGTCCCGGGGCTTCCAGCGCTGCCCAGCCCCTAGCGGTTTCACCGCCGGGCGATCCCTGGCTTCCCCGGTCATTTCACCAACACCGCTTCTATGGTGTCGGCGGGAAACAACGAACGCAAGCCCGAAGACTCGTACAGACCCCGAAACCAGGGGCTTGCGTTTACTGCTTTGGCAATTGGGCGGTTGAGCATGAAGGCGCGCCTTCGCGGAAACCCCAGCGCGAGCCGCTCCACGCGCGAAAACGAAAAATCAAAGTAATAGGGCCGCGGGCTGTCGTTCGTAAAGAACGAGAACGTGGCCGACGCGAAGAAATTTCGATGCGTAGGGTCTTCAAACATCGAAGCGGACGTAAAGTGAGGGACCTCGAAAATCGCCCTTCCGCCCGCCTTCAACACCCTGTGTATGTCCCTCAGCAGCGGGACGAGCGGGACCACGTGTTCGATTACGCTAAGGCAAAGGACCTCATCCGCGCATTCGCTGGCGAACGGCAGAAAGCCCGCGGATAGGTCTAGGACCACGTCGACGCCGGGCAGACGAGCGATATCGGCGTTGACATACCCAGACCGAATATCCGTGCCACAGCCGAGGTTAATCCTCAACGCGGCACCATCCGTCCCTCGCCTGGAGGCGAGAGAGCCTGCCCCGGGGAGCCCCGGGGCGGCGAACGGGGCGGTCCGTCAGGGCCGTGTGAGGGTACTTTGCGCTGACCTCGTAGATATCCATGTCCTGCGCTTTCGTGTGCCCGCGAAGAGAGCTTGCGGCAGGCAGCGGAATTTTTCTTTGACGACCCTCACCCGCGCCGCATTCGCTGGCGCGGCCTCTCCCATCGGGAGAGGCGAATTTATTTCCGTCCCTCGCCCGGAGGGAGAGGCAATTTAAGAGGTGCCGATAAGCTCGGCCGGCCACTCAAACGCCCGTGCCGCGGACCACGGTCAGCGCCGTGCGGGCGAGGATCTTGAAATCCAACCACAGCGACCAGTTGTCGATATATTCCAAGTCCAGCGTGACCCAGTCGTCGAAATGGGAAACCCGGTTGCGTCCCCCGACCTGCCACAAGCAGGTGATTCCCGGCTTGATGCTCAGCTTGCGTCGATGCCACAGCTCGAAGCGCTCGAATTCGTGCGGCGCCGGCGGACGCGGCCCCACCAGGCTCATCTCGCCCTTGAACACGCTCCAGAGCTGCGGCAGCTCGTCCAGGCTGTACTTGCGCAGGAAGCGGCCCAGCGGCGTGATGCGCGGGTCGTCGGTAATTTTGAAGACCGGGCCGCTCATCTCGTTGCGCGCCGCCAACTCCGCCTTACGCGCGTCGGCATCGGCCACCATGGTGCGGAACTTGTACCCGGTAAACGGCCGAATCCCTTTGCCCATCACCCGCCATCGATAGAATATCGGCCCCGGCGAGCTGAGCTTGACCGCCACCGCGAGGAGCAGCAGCAGGGGCGAGAGCAAGAGCAGGAGAATCGTGGAGACGATCAGATCGATCGCGCGCTTGACCGCCCGCTGCCACGGCATCGGCGTCACTGCCGGAATGGTTATCGCGGGGCGGTCCAGGAAACTATCCAAACGCATGCGGGACAGAAGCTGCGGGTCGGAAACCGCGTAATCCGGCAGGATGCGCACGGTCAGCCCCACCAGATCGCAGTAACGCATCAGCCCGGCGCCATGGGTGCCGTTTGCAACCTCGGGGCTTAACAACACCTCCTCGATCGGGCTTTTCCAGATGAGCTGGCGATAATCGGCCAGACCGCCGGCGACCGTGACGCCCTCGATCTCGGCGGCGGCGGGCGGGTCGGCCAGGCATCCCCAGACCTCCATTCTTTGTTGCGGATCGTCGCGGATCGCCCGGATGGCGCGGGCCGCGGCCGCGCCGCCACCCACGATCAGCACGCTGCGCCGGGTCAATCCCATCCCGCGGCGGATGCGCATCAGCTCGACGATGGTGGTCTTCTCAACGACCAGGGCGGCGGTGCTGAACAGCCCCTCGCTCAGGATGAAGATACGCGAGAGCGGGTTCTTGGTCGCGTAGAGGTAGAAAGCGACCAGGGCGGTGCTGACCACCCCGGTCTTGAGCACCTGCCAAGCGACACCGAAGGGCGAGGCCTCCAACAGGCTTGAGTTGCCGGCGTTCAGATTCAGCACCACGACCCAGGCCGGCACGATGACCACCAGCAGCCACATGTAGGTGCCCAAGGGCCCGAGCTGGAAGGGCGCGATGCCGAAGAAGTTGCGCGCTACCATCGGCGCGCCCCAGTAATTGAGGATGAAGGCGGCCGTCAGCGTGATCACGTCGGCGATCAGCAGCAGCCGATAGGTCAGGTCGCGCTCGGCGTTCATGGCAGCAACAGCGGAAATTCTATCTTCTGCGGCCCCTCACCCGCGCCGCATTCGCCGGCGCGGCCTCTCCCATCGGGAGAGGCGAAGTCGTTCGCGGCGCTTTCAGGCGGCCATCCCCTCCAGCACCCGCTCGAAATCGGCCAGTACCACCCGTCGATCGAACATCCGCTCGGCGGTGGCGCGGCCGGCCGCGCCCATCGCACGCGCCAACTCGGGCTGCGCGCGCAGGGCCATGACACCGGCGGCCAGGGCGCGCGGATTCTCGGGTTCCACGACCATCCCGACCCGATGGCGATTGATGAACGTGCCGGTTTCGCTATCCTCGCTGACCGCGGCCAGGATCGGACGCCCCGCCGCCATGTAATAGAGCAGCTTGCCGGGAAAGACGCAGTCGGCGACCCCCTTGCGCTGGGTGACCACCAACGCATCGGCGGCGCCCAGTTGCGCGGGCAGCATCTCGCGCGGCTGCAGCGGCAAAAAAGTCAGATTGTGGGCCGCCAGGGTTTGCGCCGCGTTCTGCAAATCGGCCAGATAGGGCCCGTCGCCGATGAGCAGGAAACGCACCCCCCGCTCCTGCGCCATCGCCGCCGCGGCCTCGACCAGGACCCGCAGCCCCTGCTTGAGCGCGATACTGCCGGAATAGGTGACGACGAAGTCGTCGACGCCCAGGCGATGGGCCGCGCGAAAGCCGTTGACTCGCTCGGCCGGCCGCATGAAGTCCAAGTCGATATAGTCGGGCAGCAGATCGACCTTGGCCGCGGGGACGCCCTTGGCGAGCAGGTTGGAGCGGAACCCCTCGCAAATCACGCCGATCCGGTCCATCCGACGGTAGACCATGCGCTCCAGCGCGTGGCCCATCCGGGCGCCGCGCCCGCCCGGCGCCAGCATCCCGGCCGCGACCGCGGCGTCGGGCACCAGGTCCTTGATCTGGAGGAAGACGCGCGCGCGCTTGAGCTTGGCCAGCGCCCAGGCGGTAAGGCCAAGCTGCAGCGGAGGCGAGATCGCGATTACCAGGTCCAGCGCTCCCGCGACCAGGCCGCCAATCATCGCGGAGAGCGCGAAAGACATATCGAACATGATGCGGTTGCGGGCGCGGCCCGGGCGCTGGGGAACGTAGAGATAGGTGCGCAGGACGTCGACGCCGTTTATCTTCTCGCGCATGAACAGCCGGCCGCGATAACCGTCCCAGATCTTGAAATAGGGGGCGACCGGAAAACCGGTCACCACTTGCACCTGGTGGCCGCGGGCGAGCAGATGCTCGGCGAGATCGGCGGTATAGGGGCCGATCGATGTGCTCTCGGGCAGATAATTAAGGCCCAGGATCAGACAACGCATTGGATTGTTAGGCGTTCAGGAACTCTTCACGCTCTATTTCCTCCACCATTGTTCGCCATGGGAGGAGGATTAAGGAGGGGGTGCGGGATCTCAGGCTGTCACCCCCTCGCGCTCCCGCGCCTTACTGGCTCGTATTCTGAGCGACGCGCTTTTTGAAATCCGCGTAGCGGGCGCGGTAGCCCAGGTTGCCGCCGTCGCGAGCGATCGCGCGGGAGTAGTCGCGATCGGCGGCGGCGAACTGATAGTTGGCCTCCTCGGCCTGCGCCAGATCGAAGACCGCCTGTCCCGATTCGGGATTGAGCCGGGATGCTTTGCGCAGCCACAGAACCGCGCGATCGAACTTGTTGTCGCTGGCGTACAGATCGCCCAGGCGCAAGGCCAAAGCGAAATTGTAGGGCTCGATCCGCGCCGCCTGCTCCAGCGCCGCCTCCGCCGCGCCCATATCGCGATTGGCAATTTCCGCCTCGGCCAGAGCCTGGTAGAGCGCCGCGGCCGGCGCGCCCGCCGCGATCCCCTGGCGGATGACCTCGCGCGCCTCGGCGATCTTTTTATCTTGTCCGTAAACTCCGGCCGCCAAATAGCGGTAGGCGTCGGGGTTGCGCGGGTCGGCAGCGATCGCCGCGCGCAGCACTTCGGCCGCGCGCGCGCGCTTGCCGCCATCGATGAAGGCGGCGCCGGCGCGCGTCAGCAAACGCGACCGCTCGCGCTTGCCCTTAGCGCTGGTCGCGGCCTGGGCCAGGAACTCGGCCTCGTCATTGGAGCGGCCGGGCAGATTTTCATAAAAGAGCGCCAGACTATCGACCGCGGGCCAGTAGCCCGCCGCCGCCGCCCGCTTGAAGCCGGTGATGATGGCATCCTGCTCGGCGCGGCTGAGCCACGGAATCATCCGCCCGCTCAGGTAGGAATGGGTGGCGATGCTGGGCGAGTTGAAGAGCGACAACTTGAGCTGGTCCAGGGCCTGGTTGGTATCGCCTGCGGTCATCAACTCGGCCGCGCGCAGGTCGCGAGCGCCTGGGTTGGTGGGCTCCAGGGCTAGGGCCGCCTCGATCTCCGCCGCGCGCATCGGGCGTTGCGCGCGCGAGGTGAGCAATTGCGCGAGCACTACGTGCAGGCGCGGATTGGCGGGATAGCGGATGATCTCGTTTATCGCCTCGTCGATCGAGCGCGGCGTACTGAGGTCGTAGGGAAAGGGGCGGCGGGGCTGGCTGACGGTGGCGACGCTCGCGGCGATCGCCGCGAGCGTCGCCACCGCCGCGCCGGCGCGCGCCCAAGGGCGGCGCGCCGGGGCAGGCTGCTGGTGGGGCTGTGCGCGCGCGGAGCGCGCGCACAGCCCCACCAGCAGCGCCAGGCTGACCGTGGCCAGCAGCGCGTTAGCCGGGATGCGTAAGGGAAAATCGAACAGCGAATGGACCGCGATGGCGGCCAGCGCGCCCGCGCAGGCCGCCGCGATGGGGAAGCGTTCCGCCCCCACCCCCATTACCCCCGCTCCGATCAGCCGCGCGCAGAGCAGCAGAAAGCCGCCGCCTAACAGCAACCCGAGCAATCCCGACTCGGCCACGAACTGAACGTATTCGTTATGTACCTCGTTCATGAAGACGCCGTCCCACGGCGGCGGCTCGTACTTGGGATAAATCTCAGGCCAGGCGCCCAGCCCGACGCCGAATAGCGGGAAGTCACGAATCATCGGAAAAGATTGGCGCGCCACCGCCGTGCGCTCCCCCAGCGATTCGTGGTAGACCGCGCTGCCCAGCCGGCTGTCGGCCTCGCCGCGGCTGGCGGTGCTGGTGAAGAGCGAGGCCAGGCAAAGCACGGCCACCAGCACGACGCCGGCTAAAATCAGTCGCGAATGATGCTTGCCGCGGCGCAGCAGCGCCGGCTGCGCCGCGGCAGGCAGGCGCGAGGCCATAGCCAGTACGACGGCGCTTGCGACCAGCGCCGCCAGCCATCCGCCGCGCGAGGCGGTGGCGAGCAGCGCCGCGAGCACGACCAAGCCCACGGTAGCGCACAGGATCGGCACGGCCAGCTTGTCGCGCACCTTGCCCAGCAGATTGGGAAAGAGCATCCCGGAGAGCGCAAACGGCCAGACCATCGCCAGGTAATCGGCGAAGTGGTCGGGATTGGCGAAGGGACCGTAACTGCGCGCGCCCCACATTCCGCCGCCATGCCAATCGTAAGGCGAAAAAATCCACAGCGGTTTGCCGTTGGAAAAGCGCTGTTCCGCCAGTCCCACCAAGCCGATGACCAGGCCGGTGGCGAGCACGG
The DNA here is from genome assembly GCA_035294265.1 of Candidatus Binataceae bacterium. Lineage (NCBI taxonomy): Bacteria > Candidatus Binatota > Binatia (SeqCode) > Binatales (SeqCode) > Binataceae (SeqCode) > Binataceae bacterium (SeqCode). The sequence goes on along the minus strand of DATGLK010000063.1, from coordinate 37,933 downwards.
TGCGGACCGTGTTTTTGTAAAGCCGCGTCTCCTGTTCCACGCCAAAGGGATAGAACATCAACATCAGACCGGCGCCGCAGTACATCAGCAATTTGAGCAGCGCCACGCCGGTTATCGGCGCCGCCACCGACAGCGGCATCCAGGCCCCCGCCTTGACGAATTGGGCGGCGACGGCACGGACGGGAGCGAAGGGCACCTGGGCGCCGGCGTTCACCTCATCCAGGGTGGGCAGCACCGCGGAGCCGGGCGGGAGCGAAGCGCGATCCCATTGGTAGGCCGCCCTGGCGGGCCATCCCGGCAAGCCCTCGCGATAGACCTGATAGGTGGCCGGCGAGAGCAGCTTAAGCACCCTCGGCGGCATCGGCACGAGCTGGAAGGCGACCAGCGCGGCCAAGCCAATGGCGAGCGCTGCCAGAGTTCTCATCCTTGGGGGGGCAGCGACGAGCGCCCGCTTACCGATCGCAACCTGGAGCATCCAAACCGCGATCAAGACAAAGACAACCAGCTCGGCCAGGCCGAAGGCCCAGGGATGAACCGCCCCCAGCATCAGCGCCGTGAAGGGCAGCAGAAAAAGTATCGGCCAGTACATCGATAACGCGGACCCTGGATCTGATTAGGACTTGAACGCGCCGACGCTAGCTGGGGTCGGCCGCGGGACCGTCGTCGTCCCTGGGTTTGGCGCGAGGCTTGTAGTTGTAGAAGTAGCTGTAATGGTCGTAGCGGTAGTAGGAATTGCTGACGACATCGACGCGGTTGAGAACCACGCCCAGAATCCGCGCTCCAACGTGCCCCAGGCGCAGGCAAGTCTCGCGCACCAACCGGCGGGAGGTCTGACCACCAGCGACGATCAGCACCGCCTCGACCATGGTGGATAGCCCCACCGAATCACTGACCGGCATCACCGGGGCCGAATCCAAGATAACGTAATCGTAGGTCTGGCTGAGCTGCTCCAGCAGCATCCGCATCTCGGGCGAGGCGAGCAGCTCGCTGGGATTTGGCGGCAGCATCCCCGCCCCCAGGAAGGAGAGGCCTGGCACCTTGGTGGGCAGGATGGTTTGCTCCAGCGTGCCCTGGCGGACCAGGACGTCGCTCAAACCGCGATCGGCATCGATCTCCATGATTTCATGGCAGCGCGAGCGGCGAAAATCGGTGTCGATGAGGAGCGTGGGTGCGCCGGTCTGGGCGAAGGCGGTGGCGATATTAACCGCGGTGATGGTCTTGCCCTCGCCGGCGGTGGAGCTGGTAATTAGGATACTCTTGGGCGCGCCACCCGCGCGCGAGAACATCACCGCCGAGCGGATCGCGCGGTAAACCTCGGCGGCGGTGGAAAACGAGCCGTGCGAAACGAGCATCTCGCGATGGGCGCTGCCGGTGGGCACCACCGCGGCGCTATCCTCGCGCTGTTTGCGCGAGGGCAGATAGCCGTAGGCGCGGCCGGCGCCCCGGCCGTTGAGCTTGACGAAATCGGGAATCACGCCGAGGTTGGGCAGCCCCAGGTAGCGCGGCACCTCATCGCCGGTCTTGAGCGTGTCATCGAGCGATTCGATGAAGAAGGCCAGCGCGATGCCGACAAAGCCGGCGGCTGACACGCTGAAGGCAAGCAGCAGCAGCAGGCGAGGGCCGGTGGGGGAAAGGGGCGGATGGGCGATATCGACCACCGAGACGTTGGAGGCGGGCACTTCGGAAGCCACGCTGATCTCGTTCATCCGTTCCAGCACACTGCGGTACAGCTCGCGATTAGCATCGACCTGCCGCTCCAGCACCGCCTCCTGCAAGGAAGCGTCGTTGAGCGCCAGGGCCTGTCCTTTGACCCGATTGATCTCCTGGCCAATCTTGGCCTCATTTGCCACCGCCGCCCGATAATCGGACTCCACGCTGTTGGCGACGTTGCGCGACTCCAGGGCTAGAACCCGGCGCGAGGCTGACAGGCGCGCCCCAAGGTCGTCGAGTGGATGGTAGCCGGGGTTGAAGCGGTTATTGAGCGCCGCGTACTGCAGGGAGAGCTGCGCGACCTGCTCCTTGAGGCTTTGAATGACCGGATTTGAAATCACTTCGGGCAGCGAATCGTAATCGCCGCGCTCAATCATCTGATGCTGGGTCTCCAGCGCGATCCGTTTGCTGGAGGCCGCGGTGAGTTGCGCGTTGAGCTGCTGCAGCCGCTGCATCAGCGGGCTGACCCCGCTCTCCTTGGTATTGCTCTCCAGGGTGACAATTCCGCGCGCACGCCGGTACGCGTTGAGCGCGGCTTCGGATTTCTCCACCTCGTCCTTAAGCTGGGAGAGCTTGGTCTGGAGGAAACCTTCGACGTTGTGCCCGGTCTGCGCCTGCAGATCCAACCCCTCGCGGATGTAGGTCTGAACGTGGGCGTTGGCGATCCGCGCCGACAGTTCGCGATCGGGAGTGGTAAAGCCGACCTTGACCAGCCGCGTGCCGCGCAGCGGCTTCACTTCCAGCCGCGCCAAATAAGCGCTGATAATCTGCGGCGGGACGTAATCGGGACCCATCGGAATTGGCGCGGAGCTGTCACCACGCCCGCCGGCCAAGGCCGCCAATTCCTGTTGCACGGAATTCAGCAGCGAGCCAAAGAAGCCCGGCTGCGAATCGGCGCGATTGAAGAGTGGACTGGACTCCAGGCCATACTCGTGAATCACCCGCGCCGCCAGACTGGGGCTTTTGAGCAGATCGAACTGGGTACGGTAGTAATCGTAATCACCGCTGGAGGCGAACTGCTCCTCGTTGAAATTCTTGGTTTGAGAGAGCACCTGCGGAGTTTGCGGCTGAATCATGATGGTGGAGACGCCCTCGTACTGGGGCGTGCGCGCGAAGCGCCAAGCCAGCACGATCACTACGGCCGCTCCGACCAGCGCCAGGATCATCACCCGATGCTTGCGGATGACGCGCCAGTACTCCTTGAAGTTGACCTCGCTGGAAAACAGGTTGGGCTCGTGCAAAAACTGATGCGGCGGCGGCCCGGTACGCGAGATCTGGTAGGGTGAGATTTCGTTATTCATTAATTAATGGGGCCGCGCGCCTCGATTTGGCTGAACTGCTGAACTTTGGAATTCCCATCGCAATCGGCGCGATCGGGCAGCCCGCGATCTGAACGATAAAAATCAGAACGCCGGCAGCATCATGCCGGTGGCAAAATGGCTGACAAGGAAGTACAAGCTGTAGGGAACCGCGCCGATCACCGAGCGCTGGACAATTACCACGTCGCCCGACTGAACCTGAACGTCCTGCGCTTCCCCTTTTTCGACTTTTGATAGGTCGACCGGTAGCTTGACTTTCTCACCGTTTGGAGTCGCCCTCAGCACTACGGCGTCGGAGCTGTATAATTCACCGCCCGCCGCGGTAACCGCGCCCAAGGCGGTCATCCCCGGGGTGATCTGATAGGCCCCGGGGGTGGCGACCCAGCCTTGCACCAGCACCTGGCCGCGCGCGGGCACCATGATCAAATCGCCTGGTCGCACCGGGATGCTCAAATCGGATTGATCCCCGGTCGCATTGATGAATATCGGATCGGTACCTGCGGCAAACGCCGACAAATTGGGACCGCTCCAGGCCGAGGTAGCGTTTTTGTCGCCCACCTCCGCCGTCATTTGAAGGCGAGGTTCGGCTGTCCCAACCTTCGCCGGTCCCGAAGGCTGAGCGGGACGGGGCTGACTGGCCGCCTGCAGGCTGGCCAGACTTGCCTGCAATTGCTCCGTGTTTCGCTTAGGCGAGGCGGGGATAAAGATTATCGAACTGCCCGCGCCGTCGGACATACCGCCCGCTTGGCCGATCAGATCCAGAATGGATTCATTGCGCCGATTGAGGGTGTACAGGCCAGGCTTGTTGACCATCCCGACCACGGCAACTTGGCGACTGGCATAACTCTTTACAAAAACATCGACCTGCGGATCCTTGACCAGCCTCGAAAGTGCCTTAACCAGCGCATCGTGCACCTGAGGTTCCGTCAGGCCCCCGACCGATACCGTGCCCGCGATGGGTAGCTCGATAGTGCCTTGGGGCGATACCCGCTCCTCGCGAACATTCTTTAGCTCAGGTACCTCAGGCACGGAAATCTGCAGGATGTCTCCCGGGCCAATTCCGAAATCGGTCGAAAAGGAATCGTCCTGCCGTTTGGCGGCCAGGTCCATTAATCGCTGATGGCTATCTTGGTCGCCACCCCCGGCTCCCAAAGGCACAGCAGCGCCCGGGTTGGCTTGGGTGGAACACGCCGACGCGGCCGCCAGGAGCAGCATAAAAACAGGCAGCGTTCGCGCCAGTTTAATTGCGGACACCGCCTTAAAACCAAAGATCGCAAGCATTATCAGTTAGAACTCAAATCGTGGGCGGTCGACGCCTGCAGGCAAGGCAAATGCAAAGGATGCACCGGGCACGAAGCGCGCCACATCAAGGTGGGACGAGCCTCCAGTATCGGCGCCCAGAGCGCGTCAAGTTCCCACCGTTTGGCCGTCTATTTTGGTAAGCGTCCGCCATCTCTTACCACACGGGTAGAACGGAGCCTGCCAGAGGGCTCGCAATTGATGCGATCTTGCCTCAGATTTGCAGGAATGCAACGGATGCAATCCTAACCCGAGATTTAAGAATCTTCAAGTGTCTTGTTTTGGCTTTCATTCGCCATCCGTACCTGGATTCGCCCCTGAATTGCGGACGAGGAAACTGTGAAGTGTGGTTGAAGATGAGCAGGCCTTAGCAGACCGCCGAATCGAAAAAGAAAGGCATATGCCATGGCACTCGACCCAGGCTTGCCAGCGCGGCCATCGCGATGTCGCGAGTTGCCTTAAAACTTCGCCCATCGCGAATAGTTTTGCGGGCTTGGCCTACCACACCCAAATCTAAGGCGGGCAGGCTCTACTTAATCTGCCTAAATTTTGCGATCCACCTCACGCGTCAACCTTTTGCGGTCCAGGTACGTTATCTTAAATGCAGAGTTTCTTTACCGTCGCGCGTTCCGCTTAAGAACTGGCTTCTGCCTGGTTCCTGGCTGGTGGTAAGTGCGCTGGCCGGAGGATAGCGAGCAGAATGAGGATCGGCGAAGCGATTTTACGCAGCGGAAAGCTTATCGGTCCAATCCTAATAGCAGCTACCCTAATGATGGGTAGTGGCGTCTATCGATTACGAGTTCAAACGCGACTCAGCGGCCTGTTTCCCGCCCACGATCCCGATGTCGCACTTACCCATCGCTACCTCGAGTTCGCGAGTCGTCGTGTGGTTTATGTGATGTTCCAGGTGAGGGGGGGCACCATTTTTCAGCCGAAGGCCATAAGCAAGCTGAAAAATCTTCTGGTGGCGCTCTTTAGGACGCCCGAGCTCTACGATAGCTGGTTGTACTCAGTGACGCTGTGGAACCCCACCAACCTGAAAGCGCTGCCCAGCGGGCTGGTATTTCGGCCTTTCATACTCCCCAGGTCGAGTACGAGGGCCATGACGCATCAGCTCCAGAGCGCCGCTAGCAGCCAACGAGACGACTTTCCGCCGGTAATGCTGAGCGCGAACCGCCATAGCGCGGTCCTGATGTCGCTCGCGAAGAGCGACGCCGACTACGGCCGGCTGCTTGACCACCTGCTGCAAATCGCCACGCGGAACCAGGACGCCAATGACCGGATCTATTTTGCTGGCGAACCGGCAGTTCGGGGTTACTTGGAGCACGACCGACCGGTGGACTTCGCGCTTTTACTCGCAGCCTGCGCCTTGGCCGCTTTGGTCTGCTTCATGGTCGTGGGCAGTTACAGGTTTTGGTGGGTGGTGCTTGTGACCGGCTGCCTATCCCCCGCCCTTTGGGGTCTGGGCTTGGCTGGGTTCATGAACTACCCGCTTGACCCGATGATGCTGGTAGTTCCGATCATCCTGAGCGCCCGGACCCTCAGCCATGCACTCAACTGGCAACGCTGCTACCACGCTACTCTAGACCGTCTGGAGGACCGCCATGCCGCCTGCGTGGCGACTGCCGATCGGTTGTTCTTACCCGGCCTAGTGGCAGTTGCCGCCGATCTCTGCGCTATTGGCTTTATCTCGCTGTGGGATATTCCGTTACTCCAGCACGTGGGGCTTATTGGCATGCTGTGGCTGGGGTCCAGCCTATGGCTGGTCTATATCCTCCAGCCGATTGTGATCAGCTATTTGCCGGTGGGCCGCTCGCGAGCTTGGGAATGGAGGGGGCGGGTCAAGCGGCGAGTGGAAGATTGGACCGAGGAGCTGATCGAGTTGGCGCTGACGCCAGGATGGGGGCGCGCCATGCTGCTCGCCTCCTTGCTGGGGCTGCTGGTGGTGGGGGAGGCCACGGCTGCCCTCAAAATTCCGATTGGCTACCCAGCCCAGGGCACACCGCTTTACCCCTCTAATGCTCGGGTCAACACGGACACGGCCGCAATCGCCCGCCGGTTTCCGCTCGACCTGAGCTGGATCGTGATCAACACGCCACCCCCTCCTGACTCGCAATCTGTATTGACCACCAAGTTCCTGCGCCTAACCGACCGCTTGCAGGATTACCTTATGATGGACCCCGGAGTGTCCCAGGCCTTTTCCTTTGTGACCAGGACCAAGGAGTTAAACCAAAAATTCAATTATGCATTCCCAAAGTTCTATGGGATACCCGAATCGGCGGGGCTTCTAGGCGGTCTGTGGATGAACTTGCGTATGGCAGACGTATCCGAGGATTTCGATCGCTTCTTTGGCGGTGCCCGTGGAGCTAACGCCAGCATCAGTATCCTGACGCGTGATCGCAGTCCCCGGACTCTGACGCGGTTGAAGCGCGAATTGACGAGGTTTCAGCAGCGCTATCTAGCGCACGACCCGACGCTCAGCCGAGTGCACTTGCACTACCTCGGCGGCCCTGGCGGCTTGTATGCGGCCGCCGACGAGATGATTTTGCCCAACGCCGTACTTAGCTTGACCCTGGTGCTAGCTGGGGTCGCTTGCGTAGCCGCTATCGCGTTCACTTCCGTGACCGGCGGATGCATGGTGTTGGGATACAGCGTCCTGGCTAACCTCTTGGCTTTCATCATGATGAGTGCGACGGGCCTCGCGCTAAGCATCGAAACCGTTTTAATCATCTCGCTGGCGGTCGGTGTGGGGGCCAGCTTTGCCATCGTGGTGATGACCGCCATCCGGACCCAAGTCGCGGCCGGATGGGCGCTGGATGATGCTATCCGGGTAGCGCTGGCTGAAGTCAGTAGCGATGTTCTATGCATCGCCGCTCTGCTGTTTGCCGGTCTTATTCCCTGGCTGTTTTCTCCCACCGCATTCAACCTCCACATGGCGGCGCTGTTCCTGGCTTTGCTCGGTGTCAACGCCATCGCCGCGCTGTTGCTCCTCCCCGCCTTCCTTTCGTGGGGCCGCTTTGAGTTCATCATGCGCCACGCGACCGCTGGGTGAGGCGCGCCCAGCACGCTGGCCGAAGTGACGAAACAGGCTGGAGGCGCCAGCCAAGGGTGACGGTGACTAAAAGTCGTCCTCGGGAGCTAATGACGGGCCTGCGCTAGCCAGGGGCATGCCGTTAGCAGGCTGCCCTTCGACGGGCTATGGGCACCAGCATAAACTATGATTCTTTGTGCTTTTGGGCCACTTGCGCCAGCGCGAAATCGTGAAAGCGTCGGCAGACCTGTTCTCTGCCAATGTCGCCGCACACGCTGTCAGTTGGCTGCCCGGCAGGATCGCCCCTGCTACTGAAGACCAGAAGGAGCATAGGTTTTCTCTTTGCTTGACTGCGAGCGCTTAAAACGGCTCGAAGTCGCGCAGCTGGGGCATCACGTCGCGTGCGAACAGGCGGATGGAGCGCATCACGTCATCTTCGCTAAGCGATCCGAAATTGAACTCGCACAGCAGCGTGTTGAACAAACCCTGGCTGGCGGCGCGCTTGATCTGCGCCGCTACCGTCTGGGCCGAGCCAATGAAATACAGCTCTTTTTCGAGCAGGAAATCGGGGTTTTGAAGGTTGCGGATGATTTCCGCGCCGCCCGCTTCGCCACGTTGCTCGAACAGGGTGGCGCTCCGCTCGGTGTTGGCCTGGACCGCTTCGATATCGCCGCCGACTCCGGCGACGAACTTCTTGAAGGCCTCCAGCGCGTTAGGCATCGCCCGTTTGCGGGCCAACTCGTCGGTTTCGTCGACGTACACCAAGGTGAGATAAGAGATTTTGGGCTTGCGCTTCCAGCCCGCCTCGCTCCATCGACGAAGATAATCGGGATAGCGCTGGCCAGCCTCGGAACGGGGGAAATAGAAAAAATAGCCGGTGTCCAGGCCCCGTTGGGCGAGCGTTTGCAAGGTATGCGCGTCGCGGCTTTGCAGCCACAAGGGCGGATGAGGCCGCTGCACCGGCATCACGGAGAGGCGAACGTCCTTGAGCTTGAAGAATTCGCCGTCGAAATTGATCGGGCCATTATCGTCCCGATTGAAGGCAGTCTGGATCAAATCGACCGCTTCCATCGTAACCTCGCGCCGGCTGGCGAAATTCACCCCCCAGGTCTGCAGCATAACTGGCGCGATGCCCGAGACCAGCCCCACGATCATCCGCCCACCGGTGGCCTGATCGAGCACCGCAATCTGCTCCAGCAGCCGAATGGGGTGGTGCAGCGGGACCACGTAACCCATCGGACCCACCCGTAGCCGGCGCGTGCTGAGCCCAGCCCCCATGCAATAGACCGCGGGCTGCGACATCTGACTTTCGATCGGATTGAAATGATGCTCGACCGAGAAGCCGTAGTCGAAACCCACCTGATCGGCCAGCGCCAGCTCGCGCCACAGCATCGCATAGCGCTCGCCCGCGCTCATCCCGTACTTGTGCCAGCAATGGGAGAAATGTCCGAACTCCATGGTTGCTCCTTTGTCACCAGACTAGGCGCCCAGCGCGGGCGCTGGCCATGCCATCTAATAGTTCGGCAATAGACCGAGCGCAAACGGGCCCAGCTAACTGGCGATAGCGTCAGCGGCTGGCGAGGCGGCCGGTGCAGGAAGGCGATCATGGCCGCGGGCGGGAAAAACCAGCGCGGCCATCACGGCGCTTGCCACATACGCAGCGGCGGCAAGTTCGAAGGCCAGGACGTAGCTGCGATGCAGATCAAACAGGGCGCCGGCCACGATCGGTCCCAACCCCTGCCCTAGCGAAACCGAGACGTGCATGATTCCCCACAAAGTGCCAAACCGGCGCGGCCCGATGGCGTCCTCCAGCAGCACCGGGATAACGACGTGGTTGCCGGTGGCCACGCCCCACAGGATCGTCCAGGCCAGCGCTGCGGGCAACCCCCACGCATGTGGCCCTGACCTCAACAACATAACCACGCTGATGAGCAACATCCCAAGCGCGAGCTGCAAGATCGGCTTACGTCCCAGCCGATCGGCGAGCAGGCCCAGAACGATACCACCGGGAGCCAGCAGCAGGCCGTGGACTCCGTCAATCCAGGCCGCGCTCTTGGGCGCATAACCGCTCCCGATCAAATAGGGGATGACGTGGAAGCCAACCGCGAAAGTACTCAGATTGATCAGCAAAGTAAGGAGACACAGCAGCCAGAAAGCGGAGGTTGCCAGGGCTGGCCCGACCTCCAACCCGGGCAGCTCGGCATACGCCAAGGCAGCTTCGTGATGGGAAGAGGGGGTTGAGCCGGGGCGTGTGCGGATAAGGCCGGCGCTGATTGGCGCGGAGACCAGTATCATCGGTAGGCCGACCGCGAGCATTCCCATGCGCCAGTTTCCGTAGGCGATCACGCCGGTAACCAGGCGCGGAGCGATAAACATTCCCAGCCCCAAACCGACCAGCGCCAGAGCGACGGCGGCGCTGCGATGGAGCGGGAACCAATTGAGCGCCACGGCGACGGTGGGTACCAGCCCGCCCAAGGCCAAGCCGGCGCCGATCAGAAGGTAGCAGGCCACCAGCGCGGATAGGGTATGAATGGTGCTGGCCAGGGCGCAGCCGGCGGCGGCAATAAGCGCCCCGCAGGCCATCACGCGGCCGATATCGTAGCGGTCAATCAGCCAGCCGGCGACGAAGGCGAACAGGCCGTTGCCCAGGGAAAAGGCGGTGGCGATTCGCGAGACTTCGGCCCGGCTCCAGCCAAACTGATGGGTGAGCGGGGTCATGAAGACGCCCATCGTGGAGATAATCGGACCGTAGGTGAAAATCTGGGCGCACAAAAGGCTGCACAGAACTATCCATCGCCGCCGATCCGCCATCAACCTGCGCTCGTCAAGCTCAAGGTGCCGGCCGAAGGTTCAGGCCCGGGTCAGCACTTCGAAGTTGTGTCCGTTGGGATCGTGAAAGTAGAAGCCGCGTCCCCCGCGCCGACGGTTGATCTCGCCGCGCCGCTCGAACATGGGATCGGCGGCGTACTCCAAACCCTCTTGCTGGACACGGGCGAAGATGGCGTCGAACTCTTCATCGCTGACCGCAAAGGCGTAATGGTGCCAGGAGAAATCCTCGCGCTCGTCGTAGTCCAGGGTCAATTCAGGATTAATCTCCACTACCTCGAAATGGCCAGCGCTGCGCACCGGCAAGTTGAACAGACGTGCCAGAAAGCGGGCCGAAGCGCGCTTATCGTGCGCCGGAACGATCGTATGATTGAGCTTCATGGCCGTCGCCTCCGTTAAAAGCGGCCGTTTTATCACCCCACCTCGGACATCGATTCGAATCCTCGCCAAAAGGCTCCCATGATCAGGCGGGCTTCGGAAAGAAACTCGGCCTCTCGGCCGCTACCTAGGACGAAGCGCTGGATCATCGCATGGCCGGCCTTGCCGTGGTCCTTGTCGGCTTCGTGATGGACGGAGAAGAAGCGCAGATAGCGTGGGTCGATATGGTAGTGTTGGGCCAACCCCTCGCCCATCATCCGATAGGCCTCGACCTCCATCTCTTCGAGCAGACCGGAGGCGCCCATGAAGGTGGGCTTGAGCCGTTTGAGACGCAAAATGAGGGCGTTGAGGATACGGGCGGCATCGGAAGTGCGAGCCTCGATCAGCTCCTTGCGGGGCAACCCCAAACCGCCCTCCCACAATTCGAAGAGCAGTTCCAGATGGGAGGCTGAGTGGCTATAGACGCCCAGCGCCTCTTCGGCGAAATTGCGGGCGCGGTCCTCGGCGGTCTCGGCGTCGAGCTGGCGCATCTGCAGGTAGCCCTCGGCGGCAAAGTAAGCGGCGTCGCGCACGGTCATCTCATAATGCTGGATGGGATAGCCACGCAGTTGCTCACGGCTGGCCTTGCCCTGATAAACCGACAGGATATAAGGATGACGGTCGAGACGAAATTCCTCGACTAGTTTGGCAATTTCCCGCTCGAAACTGTCCTTATCCATCGGCACGACCTCGCTTGCGCGGATTGTCAAAGGAGCACACTGCGCTTCGCTGCTAGGGTCATCCTGCGCCCGCGGGGCAGTACTTTTCAAGCGCCAGAGTACTCCCAAAACCCGACAGCGCTTTTTGCTCGGGCCCCGGGTCCACGCGCTGCGCTGCACGTCCAGATGGAAGTGTCCTGCTCGCCCGCTACGCAAGACGATAATCGACTCGTCATCGCTCTGCTGCCGGAGCCATTCGCAATTCGATCCGGTTCTTCCGATGCACGAAAGGGTCGAATGAACAGTTTGTACCAGCAGCCGCTGCGGTCCTGCCCCCTGACGGTTGAGAGCCTTCATGCCGCGGCGACCTGTCCCAATTCATTGCTGCGATTTTGCAACCCGACAGTAGGACGGCTGCCAGCCGCTCGCCATAAGCTTTGGCAGCGGAACGGAAGAGCGGATCGATGGCGGGGCGAAAGCGCTTCTCGCGCGGCGCAGCGCGGCGATGGGCGCCGGCCGAGCCGCCGATCACGACCAGCTCGTCATGAAGTTTAAGCTCGCTGTCACGAGCATAGCGGCCGGGCATCTTTAGTGGCGCCTTTATTCTTAGCAATCGTACTTGCTGATTATGCAATTTAATAGGAAACGTAAATTTACGGACTACCAAATTCCAGCTTAAGCAAACGCTTGATGTCTATCATGCGCAGGTGGGGCGTGTTGCGTGAGCGCGCTGCGCATGACGGGCGCTTGGATGGGAAAAAAAGGCCGCGGCGCCTTGATCTGGCGCCACCATTTTCTTAGGATGCCCGCAGCTTCCATAAGCCGCCGCTTAGTTTCGAGCCGGTCCGTTTCGACATAACTCCTGCTACCTGGACGCCCGATTGGTTGACGCGGCAAATTCCCAGATTGTGGTCTGTTGGCCCTTGGCAGTGGAGAGGTGGACGAAATGGCAAGAATCGCCTCAGCAGTATTCGACTTCAGTGACAGTGCGCCGGAGTTAGAGGTACCGGCCTTGCGCTATTACGACGCAGTGGGATTTCATCAACCCGAAATTATTGAAGTTAGCCGCTTGCTGGCCGGGGCACACGAGGTCGGCCAGATGGTCGCCAAGTCGGCGGCGATGTTGCGCACCTTCGAGGAGTTGCGCAAGTTGTCGCTGCATCGGACCTCGGTGCTCATCCATGGTGAATCGGGCACCGGCAAGGAGTTGGCCGCCAGCGCCCTGCATACCCTGGGCTCGCGCGTCAAAGGACCGTTGATTACATTTAACTGCTCCAACCTGGTCGACTCGCTGGCCGAATCTCAGTTGTTCGGCCATGTGCGCGGCGCCTTTACCGATGCCCGCGACGAATCGCAAGGCTACTTTCGCACTGCCTCGGGAGGCACCCTGGTGCTCGACGAGATCGGGGAATTGCCGATGCGTCTGCAGGCCAAACTGCTGCGGGCGGTGGAGAGCTGCGAGATTTTGCCGGTGGGGGGCTCGCGCAGCTACAAGGTCGATGTCCGGATCGTGGCCTGTACCAATCGAGATTTGCGCGCGATGGTGGGGCGGGGCGAATTCCGCGCCGATCTCTATTACCGGCTGGCTGCCACCTCGGTCCATCTCCAACCCCTGCGCGAGCGGCCTGACGACGTCCCGGTCTTGTTGGCCCATTTCCTGCGCGGTCATCAGCGTACGGGCGGCCGCCAAGTCACCGCCATCGCACGCTCCGCCCTGTCTTTGCTATGCGACTACTCCTGGCCCGGCAACGTGCGCGAGTTGTCCAATGCGGTCGAACGTGCCACGGTGATGGCTTCCGGGGCGGTTTTGGAAGTCGGTGACTTTCCCGACGAGCTGCGCCAGCGGCAGCCGCTGCCTACCGAAAGCGAAGCCGTGCACGCTAGCAGTGGGCTGCTCGACCATGCCATTCGTGGCGCGGTGGTCCAATCGCTGACCCAGACCGATGGCAATCGGCTGCGCGCGGCCAAGCTGTTGGGAGTCTCGCGCTCGACCCTTTATCGGCTCATGGCCCGACTCAAGATCGAGGCCTGATGGCGCGCGTGTTTGCGACAGTCTGCACAGCCTGGCTTGACAGCGCTCAACGCTATCGTCATAGCTGATGCCCTGATGCTTGCGTGGTTACGTTGGCTGGTGATAGCAGGCTTGGCGGCTCTGATTGCCGGAGCTGCGCTGCTGTCTTGCGGTGGCGGCGGCGGTTACGGCTTTGGTTCCAGCGCGGGTTGCGTGGGTGGGACCTACAACTCCTACGGCCAGATCGTAGGAAGCAATTGCACCACCCCGGCCGCTCCCGGTCCTTTTGTGGTCGCACTGGGAATCTGCCCCGGCTCGCCGGTGCCCACCCCGACCCCAGCTCCGTTCGGTGTCACCCCGATACCAACCCCCACCCTAAGCCCCTGCCCACTGCCCAGTCCGATGGCGGTGGCGACCGAGTGCGCCCTGCAATTCCATGCCATCGGCCAGTTTAACAATGGTTTGGTGTTTGACATCACTACCGGTAGCACCTGGTCCAGCACAGATCAGTCAATCGTGGAGCAGGCTACCGGGCCCAACGCCATGCCTGGTCAGTTTTTCTCTAACGGGGCCAACGGCACTGCCGACATTAATGCGGTCGCGGGCAATATCATCGCCTCTCCGATTCCGATTACGGTGCAGGGGGGCGCCGCCTGCCCCACCCCCTATCCAACCCCAAGCCCAACTCCGGCTTCGTAAGGCCTACGGCACCCGGCCCCGTCGCAAATCTCCAAAGTGACGGGCCGGCCTGACCCCCATGTTTCATGGCAAACAATGGTGGGAAAGAGATGGTTACTCAAAGATGGGCTAGGCCAGCGCAGCCTCCAGCATCGCCGCTATCCGTGCCGGGGTAACTAGTTTGATGAAAACTCCCAGGCGCGGGCCTTGCGACTGCCCTAGCAGGGTCTTGTAGAGCAGGGGAAAGATCTTGCCCGGCTTATCGTAATATCGGCGGCCGACATCGTAGATCTGTTTCTCAATCTCGTCAGCACTCGCCTCGGGCTGGTGTTGGAGAAATTCCAGCAGGACCAGCAATTGCGCCCGCTCGGCTGGACTCGCCACGTAGCGCTGTTTGGTGGGCTCGACAAAGTCGCGATAGTAATTGAGCGCGCAATCGACCAGCCGGTCCAGTAAGGCGCTGGTCTTCGCATCACGCTGCCCGCGGGCCATTGGCGACTCAAGCTTGCTCCAGGCCGGGTCGTAATTGTTTAGATAGTTGCGGATCAGTTGGCGGTCGTCACTGCCCAGCGCCGAGACCAGGTTCATGATTAGGCCAAAGCTCAGCTCGGAATCGAAGCCATCTCGACCCTCGGGATCCAGGATGAACCACAGTGGCGATTGGATACGCTGGGCGCGGTCGGCATTGCTCCAGGCCCGCAGGAGGGCGAGATAGTCGTCGACAAACTGCGGAATCGCCTCGACGAACAGCTTGCGCGCACGGCGCGGATTAAGCATCAGAAAGTACTTGAGCACTTCGATCGGAGCGTAGCGCTGCCATCGATCCACTCCTACCCCGCGCCCCACCGACTTGGAGACCTTGTGGCCTTGCTCGTCGAGAAACATCTCGTAGGCAAAACCCAGCGGCGGTTGGCCGCCGAGCAAACCGACGATTTGTCCCGACACGCGGGCGGAATCGATCAGGTCTTTGCCGTACAGCTCGTAATCGACTCCTAACGCGTACCAGCGCAACGCCCAATCGACCTTCCACTGGACTTTCGCACCGCCTCCCAGCACGCTCTGCTTGCCTGAATAACCGCATCCGTGCGCACCGCCGAAAGCGCGTTCGCAGACAAACTCGACCGCGGCGGCGTCCGGATGGTAAGCCGTCACCACGGTGGAATTTATCTGGCCACATCGCGGACAGAGCGGCAGAAAGGGTGACCATTGCTGGCGATTACCCTCGCGCAGCGTAGGGGCGACGATGGCGATTATCTGTTCGTGATGGCGCATGATCTGGCGCAGCGCGGGATCGAAGCGGCCGGCACGGTACGCTTCGCTGGAACGCATCAGCCGATAATCAACCGCAACCGGCGCCAGAAACTGTCCCAGCAGTCCAATCATGTGCTCGGAGAAGCTGGGGTGGCAGTCGCCAAACGGATCGGGAATGCGCGAGACGGGATGCCCCAAGTATGGCGTTATCCTGTCGGGCGCGGGCAGAGTCTCGGGAACCTTGCGCAAGCCGTCGAGGTCGTCGATGAAAACAACTAGTTCGCTGGCGTGCTGAGGCGCCAGCTCCCTGAGGGCTTGGCGTACGTAGCTGGGACGCAGCACCTCGCCCAGGGTTCCCAAGTGCGGCAATCCGGAGGGACCAAAGCCACTTTCGAAAATCACTTTACGCGAAGGCGAATAGTCGGCCACGCGGGAAAGTAACCGGCGTGCTTCCTCGAAAGGCCATAATTCGCCACTGGCGGCGGTGTGCTCAGGCAAAACCTTAACTCTCCCGTCCCCGGAGCACCCGGGCCACCGCCTCGTGCAGCCAGGGGTCGATCTGCAAATCGCGGGCTTTTTCCGAGGCCAAGCGTAACTTCACACCGCAATTGGCGCAGATCAGGGCACGCTCGGCAAAGCCCGAGCTGTCCTCCACGCAAAGGCGCAGGAACCAGTCCTTGAGCGGTCGTTTACAGATTTGACAGTGCGATTCGCTTACCAATTGATTTGTGCTCTAGGCCCCGGTTAGAACCTAACCATAAATTATTTTGCTGGCGCGTGATATAATTGCAAAGGTTTTTTCCGGTCACGAGCGCGCGCGGCGCGCTTAGAAAGCGAGCCGGAGGCCGCTCTTCGGTCGGAAACGGCGGTGCCCACAATTAGGCAGGTGCCACCCTCGAGGGCCGGGGCGGGCAGACCGAACCGCGGGGCCAGTGAAGCGATGTTTCGCGCCCCGCTGGCAGCCGGGGCAATTGGAAGGTAATGGACCAAGCATACACTCGGGAACGGTTGCAGCAATTGCGCGCCCTGGCCCACGAGGGGCAGCGCATCGCGATTGTACTGCAGGACGATCCTGACCCTGACGCCTTGGCCAGCGCGATCGCGCTGCGCACGCTGTTGGGACGCAATCGACTGACCACTCCACTGTTCAGCTACAGCGCGATTACCCGCCCCGAAAATCGCGCGATGGTGCGCTTGCTGGAAATCGACGTCGCCGCGGCCAGTAGTGAAGTACTGCAAGGGTACGACTTGATTGCGATGGTCGATGTCCAACCTGCCTATTTCAACGGCCGCCTGCCGCGCGCCGACATCGTCATCGACCATCATCCCGGTTATGGCGATACCAACGTTGGTTTTCAGGATATCCGCACGCGCTACGGCGCTACCGCCACCATTTTGACCGAATACTTGATAAGCGCGCGCGAACGGGTCAGCGAACGGTTGGCTACCGCGCTGCTTTACGGGATCAAGAGCGACACCTTGATGCTGTCGCGGCGCGTGACCGAAGAGGATCTGGAGGCCTTTACCTTTCTCTATCCGCTGGCCAACTACGGCCTCTTGCGCCGAATCGAGCGGCCGGAGTTGCCGTTGGCCTTCGCCCACGTATTGGCGACCGCGATGAAGCGGTTGTGGATCAAGGATCAATTGCTGGTGCTCTATCTGGGGCGGGTGGAGCGTGACGATCTTATCGTACAGATGGCGGACTTCTGCCTCCAGTTCGAGGGCGTGCAATGGGTCGCGGTGGCGGGCAAGCTGGGGCAAAACCTGGTGGTCGCAGTGCGCAGTCACGGTCTGGGCCGCAGCGCCGGCGAGACCGTACGCCGGCTGTTCGGGGCGATCGGGAGCGCCGGCGGTCATCGCAACATGGCCAAGGCGGTGGTAGCGCTCACAAGCTGGCGCCAGCGCGAAGGCAGCGCGCAAGATCGCTGGATCGAACAGCGCTTGCGCGAGCTGTTTAGACAGGAATTGGCGAGCGACCCCGAGGCCATGGCCGAATAACCGCCCACGCCTCTGCCATTGGGACGAGGCAACTGATAACTTATTAAGTAAGCACCGGATTAGGCGGGCCGCGATGGGGTCGGCCTGGTGGGCGGGGAAAGTCGTGGTCGAGGCCAGCGTTCATGTCAAAAACCGCCTGGGTTTGCACCTGCGAGCCGCCAGTACCTTGGCGCAGGCCGTCGCCAAATTCGACGCCACCTTGACCCTGGAACGCGGTAAACAGCGGGTTAACGCGCGCAGCGTAACCTCGCTTATCATGTTGGGGGCGGGCAAAGGCGCCACCCTCAAGGCACGCGCCGAGGGCCCCGACGAAGTGGCGGCGCTGGCCGCGGTCCGGCAGTTGTTCGAGCAGGGTTTTGGCGAAGACTGATTGACCGCGCGGTCACGTTCAATTATAGCGTAGACGACTAGACCGTTGAGCAGATCGGGTTTTTATTTGATTCGAAAGCGTTCCCTTCAGCCGTGTCTGTCACAAGACACGCGTCACTTCCGTCCCCTCAGCCGCCACGCGGTAAGCGTTCCTGCAGAGCAACTGTAAGGCACACCCCGCGCAGGAGAACTATGGCACTCAAAGATTTTCTATTCACGTCCGAATCCGTTTCCGAAGGCCATCCCGACAAGATGTGCGATCAGATCTCCGACGCCGTGTTGGATGCCTTGATCGAGCAGGACCCCCATTCGCGGGTTGCCCTGGAAAGCTTGGCTAAAACTGGGATGATAGTATTGGCGGGCGAGATCACCACCCGCGCGCGGCTGGAATACGCCGACGTGGTGCGCCAGACCGTGCGTGATATCGGCTACACCGACTCTAGTATCGGCTTCGACGCCAATACCTGTGCGGTGCTGACCGCCATCGAACGCCAGTCGCCCGATATCTCCCAGGGCGTAACCGAGGGCGAGGGGCTGTTCAAGGAACAGGGCGCCGGCGATCAGGGCCTGATGTTTGGCTTTGCCTGCGACGAGACGCCGGAGCTGATGCCGCTGCCCATCTCGATGGCCCATCGCCTGATGGAAGAGCTGACCCGCTTGCGCAAGGCCAACAAATTCGACTTTCTGCGCCCCGACGCCAAGAGCCAGGTGACCGTGCGCTACGTTGACGGTCGGCCGGTGGGAATCGAGACCGTCGTGATTTCCACCCAGCACAGCCCCAGCGTCAGCCATGAAACCCTCCAGCAGACTATCGTCGAGGAGCTAATCAAGAAGGTCGTGCCGGCTGAATATCTGGATCGCTCGACCAAGTTTTACGTCAATCCCACCGGCCGCTTCGTGGTCGGCGGTCCGCAGGGCGACTGCGGACTGACCGGGCGCAAGATTATCGTCGATACCTACGGTGGCTATGGCCGTCATGGCGGTGGCGCTTTCTCAGGCAAGGATCCGACCAAGGTCGACCGCTCAGCCTGTTATATGGCCCGCTATGTGGCCAAGAATGTGGTCGCGGCGGGGCTGGCTCGCAAGTGCGAAATTCAGGTCGCCTACGCTATTGGCGTGGCCGAGCCGGTATCGGTCCTGATCGACACCTTCGACACCGGGGTGGTCCCTGACGCCAAATTGTCCAGCACGCTGCGCGAGCTGTTCGATCTGCGGCCAGCCGGGATCATTAAGAAGCTGGATCTGCGCCGGCCCATCTACCGCGCCACCGCGGCCTATGGCCATTTCGGCCGCAAACCGGAGGCCGGCTTGTTCCCGTGGGAGCAAACTGACATGACCGCGGCGCTCAAGAGCGCCTTCGGCGTTCGTTAACCCGCCCCCATCGTCCCAATTCCCTAAGCTGGAGAAATTATTGAAAGTGGCATCCACGATCAGTCGTCGCAAAGCAATGGCGACACTCAAGAGCAAGCGTCCCGCCAAACAGTTCGACGTGGCAGATCTCAAACTGGCCGACGAAGGACGCCGCCGCATTCTGTGGGCTGAGCAGCAGATGCCGGTCTTACGCCAAGTGCGAGAGCGCTTCGCCAAGGAACGGCCCCTGCGCGGCCTGCGCATGGGCATTTGCCTGCATATCACGGCCGAGACCGCGGTCTTGGTGCGCACCCTCAAGGCCGGCGGTGGCGAGTTGTTCATCTGCGCCTCCAACCCCTTGTCGACCCAGGATGACGTCGCAGCCTCGCTGGTCGCCAACGACGGCATGGCACTATATGCGATTCATGGCGAGCCGCGCGATGTGTACTACAGCCATCTGCGTTCGGTGCTGGAGGCTCAACCCCGCATCACGATGGACGACGGCGCCGACCTGGTGACGCTGCTGCACACCGAGTACGTGGCCCAGGCCAGCCAGGTGCTGGCTAGCATGGAGGAGACCACCACTGGCGTGATCCGGCTGCGCGCGATGGAAAAGGATCAAGCGCTGAAGATTCCGGTAGTTGCGGTCAATGACGCCAAGACCAAGCATCTGTTCGACAACCGCTACGGCACCGGACAATCAACCATGGAAGGAATCATGCGCGCCTCGGGCATCCTGGTCGCCGGTTCCACGGTCGTGGTCTGCGGCTACGGCTGGTGCGGACGCGGCGTGGCCTCGCGCGCGCACGGCCTGGGGGCCCAGGTAGTAGTCACCGAGGTTGACCCGGTGCGCGCCCTGGAAGCAGCGATGGACGGCTTCCGGGTGATGCGGATGAGCGAGGCGGCTAAGGTGGGTGACGTTTTCGTGACCGTGACCGGGGATCGCGAAGTAATCCGCCCCGAGCACATCAATCAAATGAAGGACGGCGCGATCTTATCCAACGCCGGCCATTTCGATATCGAAATCGACATGGCCGGTCTGCGCAAAATCTCGCGCAAGGTAGAAAAAAACGTCACCCGCAACGTGGACGCCTACCATCTGAGCAACGGCAAAAAGATCTTCTTGTTGGGAGAAGGTCGGCTGGTCAATCTGGCCTGCGCCGAAGGCCATCCCGCCCAGGTAATGGATATGAGCTTCGCCACTCAGGCTTTGACCGCGCGCTGGGCGGCGCTGGCCAAGTCGCTGGAAGTCAAGGTCCATGACGTCCCCAATCGGATCGAGGACGAGATCGCCACCCTCAAGCTGGCTTCGATGGGGATTCGAATCGACGCGCTCTCCGCCGAGCAAAAGCTGTATCTGAGTTCCTGGCAGACCGGAACCTGACAAGGCTTTTCCCCCTGGCTCCACGCCCGCGCCAGGTCAGCCCATCGGCGGCCTGGCGCGCTTTTTTTTACTGCGCCCGCGCTCCGTCCCCGATAAGATTTAATAACGTCAAACCCCCGCGGAGATGAGAAGACCAGGCCCTATCCGGTCCTGGCCCCAGCTCCGAGGGCTTGCGGCCCAGGCATAAGCTTTTGCCCTCCCCCCTGACAGAGGCGGCATTCTGCCCCTGAGCCGGGCCTGATCTTAGGAGATGGAATGCGGGAAGAAGCTTCGTTAGTCGGTAAGCCTCTGAAGAAACTGCGAATCGCCCAGGTCGCCCCCTTGTATGAGAGCGTACCGCCCAAACTGTACGGCGGTACTGAACGCGTGATCTCCTACCTAACCGAAGAGCTTGTCCGGCGCGGCCATGAAGTCACCTTGTGCGCATCGGGTGACTCCTTGACCAGCGCGCGCCTGGTCCCAGGTTTCGAGCAGGCGCTGCGGCTACGCCGTTTGGAGCATCTTGGGCACCTTTACCAATTGCCGATGCTCAGTTGGGTCTTTGAACGTGCTGAGCAATTCGATGTGATTCACTCCCACGTCGATTTCTGGGCTCTACCTTACGCCGGGCTGGTCAAAACTCCGACTCTCTCCACGCTCCATGCCAGCCTGGACCAGCCGGAAGCACACATCATTTACCGGCGTTATCGCGATGCGCCCCTGGTCTCCGTCAGCAACGCTCAACGCCGGCCGCTGCCCGATCTTAATTGGCTGGGCACCGCCTACCACGGTCTCCCGCGCCAGCTTCTCAAATACAGTCCTCATGCCGGTAAGTATCTGGCCTTCCTGGGGCGCATCGCGCCCGAAAAGCGCCCCGATCTGGCGATCGAGATTGCCCGCCTCAGCGGCCTCCCGCTCAAGCTAGCCGCCAAGGTGGATAACAGCACTCTGGATTACTTTGAGGCCGTCATCAAACCGCGCCTGTCCCCTCCCGATATCGAGCTTATCGGCGAGATCGGCGAAAGCGAAAAAAGCGCTTTCCTGGGTGGCGCCTGCGCCTTGCTGTTTCCGATCAATTGGCCCGAGCCCTTCGGGCTGGTGATAGCGGAAGCCCTGGCTTGCGGTACCCCGGTGATTGCTCGTCCTTGCGGTTCGGTCCCCGAATTGATCCGTCACGGTACCACCGGCTGGATCGCCAGCACTCTTAAGGAATTGACCGATGCGGTTGCGGCTCTGGACCGGTTGGACCGGGCCCAATGCCGGCGCGAGTTCGAGCAGCGCTTTTCTGTGGAAGCGATGGCTGACAGCTACGAGCGCCTGTATCATATAGCCATGGTGGGCCAGATGGCGCGGCCGCCTGCGCTTGGATCGGGGGTAGCGCCCGGCGCGCTGGCCACGCCCAAATAGCCCGGGCTGGAGTTTGACTGCAGGCGTGGAGACGTTCATCAAGGTCGGCGAGGATTTCTACCTGCTGGCCTCTTCCTTGGCTTCCCGGCGTATCACCCGCGTCCTGGCGGGACAAAATAGCTTCGGCATCTTCGACGCCAGCGGCGACATCAGCAGTTCGCCGCTGGAGCCGATGGGCTTTTTTCACGACGACACGCGCTTCCTAAACCGCTTCGAATTGCGCATCAGCGGCGAGTTTCCTCATCTGCTCAACTCCTACGTCAGCTCTGACAACGCTCAGTTGCGCGTCAATCTGACCAATCCCGATTTGCGTACGGCGGGTGACGTGATTCGACTGGAGCGCGACTCGCTCCACATCGAGCGCGGCTGGGTCCTGCTCAGCCCGCGGATGTTCCATCGCACCACGGTGCGCAATTTTTCCCGTACCGCAGTCGACCTCACCTTGAGCTTTCTGTACGGCGCCGATTTCGCCGACCTGTTCGAGGTTCGCGGGGTTTCGCGCAACGCTCGTGGCCAGCGGTTGGAGCCCTGGATGGCGGCGCGGGAAGTTCGCCTGCGCTACTTGGGCTTGGATGAGGTGATGCGCGTGACGCGGTTGGCTTTCGCCCCCGCCCCCGACGCTATCAGCGAGCGCCAAGCCGAATTTCACATCCGCCTGGAGCCCGAACAAACCGCGGTGCTGGAAGCCGAGATTAGCGCGATGCTGGATTTCGGCCCGCCAGTACGGCCCAGCCCGCGCCTGCCCTGGCAAGGCTTCGATGCCGCGCTGGCTCAACGCCAGGCCGAGACTCGCGGCTTGATCCAGCGCAGCGCGCGCATCCGAACCAGCAGTCAGGCGATGAACCTCACCTTGGAGGCCTCGCTTTCAGACTTGGCGATGTTAACCACGCCCAGCTCCCGCGGAGTGAGAATCATCGCGGGAATTCCCTGGTTCGCCACCCTCTTCGGCCGTGACAGCCTGCTGACCGCGCTGTCGATGAACAGCTTTAGTCCGGCGCTAGCGGCCGGGACCTTACGCACCCTGGCTACGCTGCAGGGGCAACGTGTAAACCCCGCCAGCGATGAAGAGCCGGGCAAAATCGTGCACGAGGTACGCGCGGGCGAAATGGCGCGCCTGGGCGAGGTTCCCTTCGGTCGTTATTACGGCAGCGTGGATGGCACCCCGTTGTTCTTAATTCTGCTTGGTCGTTACGTCGCGGCTACCGCCGACCTCGGCTTGGCACAAGAATTATGGCCCAACGTCCAGCGAGCACTGCGATGGATCTCGACCTACGGCGACCGCGACGGGGACGGTTACATAGAATATCAGCGCGAGACTCCCCGTGGCTTGGCCAACCAGGGCTGGAAAGATTCGCACGACTCCATCTCCCACGCCGACGGAACATTGGCGCGCGCGCCGATCGCGCTCTGTGAGGTCCAGGCTTACGTCTATGGCGCCTACCTGGCAATCGCCGAAGTAGCCGCGCGCCTGGGTGACGATAGCCTAAGTGCGCGCCTGGAAGAGGATGCCGCCCGCTTGCGGCATAATTTCAACCGCGACTTCTGGCTGGATGCCGAAGGCACCGTCGCCCTAGCCCTGGATGGCTACAAAAAACCTTGCCGCGTGATGGCGTCAAACGCCGCCCACTGCCTGGCCTTGGGCCTGCTCGACCAGGACCAGGCCGAAGCGGTGGGGCAGCGGCTGCTGGCCGACGATATGTTTTCGGGTTGGGGTTTGCGAACTTTGAGCGCCCGCGAACGGCGTTACAATCCGATGAGCTATCACAACGGCTCGGTTTGGCCCCACGACAACGCGATCGCCGTGCTGGGACTTGCACGATCCCATCAGCGCGCTCGAGCCCTGCAACTCGCTAGTGGCCTGCTGGAGGCGGCCGGACAAATTCAAGGCAGTTTGCCCGAACTCTTTTGCGGCTTTCAGCGTGAGCCCACCCTGGGTCCAGTGCCCTACCCGGTCGCCTGCCACCCCCAAGCCTGGGCCGCCGCCAGTATATTTTCGATTTTCGGCTCGCTTCTGGGCTTGCAGATCGATTCCCACGATCAGCGCTTGGTGCTTGATTCTCCCTCGATTCCGGTGTGGCTTGATTGGCTGCAGATCGACAACATCCAGGTCGCTGGCAACGCGGTCTCCTTGATGGCCCGCCGACCGGCCTCGGGCTCCGGCGCAGCGGTCGAAATACTGCAAAAAGCTAGCGCGGTCACAGTGGAAATTCGCGCCTGAGACGCAAAATCCCAACTCGGACCAGCGCCTGGCTCGTGACTCAGGCTTGAGCGCTGCCTAGAGCGCCTGCCAGCCCCTGGGCATAGTCCTGCAATTCCCGCTCACCATCACCTTCAAAGGCGGGCCCATGCATCGGCGCGATCAGGGCCGGCCGCAGCGCTGCCAAGCGGCGCAATATCGTATCGGTATACGGCGTATAGGGAATTGAGTTCGCCATAGGGCCTGCTTGCATTTGAATTAGCGCTTGGACCGACTGTTCGGCCACGCTGCCATGGGTCAGCGCGCCCTGGTCGCCGCGCTGGCCGAGCAGATCAGAGCAGAACAGAAGTCGGCCGGTTTGTTCGAACAGCAAGCCCGCCTCCCAGCCGTGCGGCACATGAGGCGTACGTTGAAAGACGAAGCGACGAGCGCCGGTGGCAATCACCTCGCCCGCAGCCAGCGCGCGTGGCGGCCGGTCGGCGTAGTCCGCCACACTAGTGCGCGCCGCTAGTATTCCGCACAGCGGCTGAGCGCGCGGGGCCAGCGCCAACCATTGATTGAGTGCGCCGCATTCATCAGCCTCGAAATGGCTGAAGCCAATCCAGCGCAGGCTGGCTGGATCGACGATCGCAGCCAGCGCCTGACGCACCATCTCGAAGCTGCGGCGATGGCCGGTATGGAAGAGCAGCGGCTCGTCATCCACGACGAGGAACTCGTTGAAGGGAAGTTGCAACTCAGCGACGTAGAGAGAGAGTTGAAACACGTTGGGCGCTATTTCGGCGATCCGTACCATGGTCCTGACCTCAATTTTTTTCACTCCCTTCCCCGTTGCCATCAAAATAGCAAAGCCGGGGCTGGAGGGTACTAGGACGGTGGCTTCCGGCGATCGCTCGGGTCAGGGAGCGAAATTGGCACTCAGGTACTCGGTGACCTCACTGGCCTGGGATGGAGCCAGCGGCGCGCCCAGATAAATCATCTGCGCCACGATCGCTTGCCATTGCGCTTTGGAACGCTTGCCCGCGGTCACACGATCCAGGGAATGACAGATGCCGCACACACCTTGGACTAGTTCCTTGCCTGCGCCATTGGGCAGGTTAACCGTCGGCCCCGGCGCGCCCGGATAAGGCACGCCCGGACCGAAGTGAGCGCTCAAATAGGTCACCATCGGCTCAACATCCTGCGGTTGCACCTGGGCTCCGCGCAGAATCATCACGTAAAGCTCGTCGCGCCAGGCGCGGCGACCCTGGCGCAGATGGGTGATAGCGCTCAGTGAATGACATTGCGAGCAGGCGACGCCGACTAGGTTGGCACCCGCACCTGGGGGTAATTTAACCGCGCGTCCTTCGGCGGTTTGGGCGTGAAGCGGCGTGGCCGCGGCAATCAATGAGGCGAATGTCGCCATCAGCAGACTTCGACGCATGGTTACACCTTCTGCGTGCGCTTTTGCGCGATCGAAAACGCCGGGTACCATTGCGAGGCCGCGCCCACCCCTTCGCGCTTGACCTCGATTTCCAACAGGTATGGGCGACCCGCGACGCAGACCTGTTGGCCGCGTTTAAGCGCCTCCCTGATTTGCTCGGGCCGGTCGATCTTTTCCCCCTCCACCCCGAACGCCTCGGCGGCCTTGACGAAGTCCACGTCAGGGCTGCCGTTGTAGCAGGTCATGTCCAGCCCCCGTTGAAACTGACCGCCGCCGCTGAAGGTCCAAATCCGGTTGCGCTCATTGTTGTAGCTGCGGTTGTTGAGCACCAGGACCAGAACCGGGGCCTGATAGCGCGCCAGACTCCACAAGGGTTGCGGCCCACTGAATAAAAAGCTGCCGTCGCCGACCACCGCCACTACCGGCTGATCGGGACGGGCCAGCTTGGCCCCCAGCCCAGCCGCCATCGCCCAGCCCAACACGTTGGGGCCTGTGCCGACATAGGTCTTGTCATTGCCGCCGAACGACATTAGCGGGTCCATGTTCTTTCCCGAGTCGGCGTCAGTGACCCAAATCGTGTTCTTGTCCAGCCCTTCTTCCAACTCCACTCCCAATCGCTCCAAGCTGATGGGGGAACCCTGCCACAGATCGTGGGCGATGGTCTGGCGCAGCCGCGCCATTCCGGCGCTGTAGGCGTCGATTCTGGCTTTGCGCGCGTCGGCAATCCCGCGCAGCCGCTGGGCGGTGGCCTGACTCTTGATCGCGGCCACCAGGTCGGCCGTCGCCAGCTTCAGGTCGGCCACCAACGGCAAATCCACCGGCGATACCCGAGCCAAGCTGGTGGGATCGCGGCGGATGGAAACCAGGAACGTCCCTGGCATCGAGCGCTCGCCGTAGGGATTACCCAGATTGAGATGTACATCGATCCGACCAGGAAAGGTCATCTGCCTGAGCATCGGCCCGATGTAGAGCGGATTACGGGTCGGAAAAGGCTTGGACCAGACCCCAAATTCGGCTTGCCCGGCTACTGGTAAAGCCAGCAATTGGGCCAGTTCGAGCACCTCGGGCTCGGCCCGGCACATGGTTACTTCGTCACCCACCGAGAGCAGCGGATTGTGAGCTTCGATCAACATCCGCGCCACCCGCTGCACGTCGGCGCGCGCCGGCCGAATTCTCATCGCCACGTTGAACAGCGATTGATCAATTACGGTAGCGCTGGCCTGGGCGGCCAACTCGTTGTCCGGAATGGAAAGAAAGACCGGCCCGCCGGGCGGAGTAGCGGCAAATTTCAGCGCCCGCCGCGTGCTCTCGGGGATGCCGGCAGCGCTTTGCGCCAACCAATACCATTTGGTGATCGGCTCGAGCATCACTTCCTGATGCTCGTAATCCTGGGGGCCATCGCGCCCCAGCTGCTTCTGTCCGAAGGCGGCCACGCAGACCAGCAGCGGGATGCGGTCCTTGAAGCTGTTGACCATTTGGGTCATGGCGTTGGGCAGCCCGATATTGGCCACGCTCACCACCCCGGTCTTGCCCGACAGCCGCGCGTAGCCGTCGGCCATCGCCACCACCGCCCCTTCCTGCACCCCCTTGATGAGCTGAATCACGGGATTGTCGGCCAGGGCGTCGTAGATCGGCGCATCGCCGGTGGAGGGATTGAAAAACAGATACTCGACTCCTGCCATCCGCAACTGCTCCACCAGCAGCTTGCCGCCCGTGCCGCTCACCTGCTGAGCCGCAGCGGAGCCGCTGACATCGGCGGCCTCGGCGCTGACAGGGGCCAAGGCCCGCGCCACGGTGCGCGCGGCCATCGCACTGAGGCCGACGGCACCCAATCCCTTCATCAGTTCACGACGGGAAATGCCCTGGTCCAGATAGCACTTGACCAAATCTCGCATCGGCTCCTCCTTGGCTCCGGACCTCGGCAGGCTGCGGGGCAAGCTGCGGGCCGGCCCACCCCCGGGAAACTTGACGTCATTCGCTGAGCTGCCGCTTCTTCCTAATAGATTAAGCAGGCCACGATTCGCAAGGTTGAGGGCGATCGTCTACCGGTTAAGTCGGAGGCCGCAGCTTGCGGAGCAGCCGACCGGCTATAGCCGGTGACTGAGCACGATCAGAGCGCCAACCAGCAGAACTCCATTAATCAAGCTGGTCGCGCCGGCGCCGTAATAGCGCAAATCGGGATTCCTGATGTAGCCCACGGCATAAATCAGGCGGGCCAAAATGAACAGCGCGCCCAGAACGATCGCGCCTTCGATTTCGCCACCGAGCGCGAAAATCAACAGGGCGGGCACGAAGACCATCAGTTGTTCCAAGGTGTTTTGATGAACTCGATAGTAGCGCTCGAAGGTTGGATGGCCGCTGGTAGCCGGAGCCGCTACACCGTACTTTAGGCGCGCGCGCCCCGCCAGAAAGCCCATCAACCAGTACTCGATCAAGGCCAAGGTCAGAACGAGCTCCACTGCGGCCATTTTTGTTTCCTCCGACGAGATCCAAAGCTGGCGCTCTCCGCCCATCGGCCAGGGCAGCGACACGCCGAAACGTTGCCACGAAGCCTCGGGGCTGCGCTAGGATGGGGTTTTGCAAGCTTGGCACAAAGAGAGCGGCACGATGCAGAATCACGAAATCGCCAAGGTGCTGGATGAAATCGCGGACATGCTGGAGGTCAGCGAAGACAACTTCTTCCGAGTGCGTGCCTATCGTAACGCCGCGCGCACCGTGCGCGACCATCCCGAACCGCTGGCCGCGATGACACCCGAGCAATTGCGCCACCTGCCCGGGATCGGTGCGGATCTCGCCGCCAAACTTCATGAGCTGCTTACCAGCGGCGACCTGGAACTGCATCGCGAACTCAGCAGTCGTATCTCGCCCGGCCTGGTGGCCCTGCTGCGACTACCCGCTTTAGGTCCCAAACGAGTACGCATGCTCAGCGAGCAGTTGCAGATTCGCAATGTCGCCGATCTCAAGCGCGCCATCGAGTCAGGCGCCCTGCGGAGCTTGCGTGGCTTCGGGGCCAAGATGGAACAACAACTGGCGGCGGCGCTGGAGGAGCCCGCCGCGGCGACACCGTCGCGTCTGATGT
The DNA here is from genome assembly GCA_035294265.1 of Candidatus Binataceae bacterium. Taxonomy (NCBI): domain Bacteria; phylum Candidatus Binatota; class Binatia (SeqCode); order Binatales (SeqCode); family Binataceae (SeqCode); species Binataceae bacterium (SeqCode). Next base: position 9,549 of record DATGLK010000063.1, on the reverse strand, counting down.
ATGCTCTGGCCGCCCAAACGGCACAGGCCCTGGTGGAATACCTGCGTGCGCTGCCGACATTGAGTGAAGTCACCGTCGCGGGCAGTTTTCGCCGCCGGCGCGACACGGTGGGCGATCTCGATCTACTGGCGCTGTCCGATCAACCGTTGGCCGTGATGGATCGTTTCGTACATTTCCCCGGGATTAAGCAGATATTGGGTCAGGGCGAAACCAAGACCAGCCTGGTTCTAAGCAGCGGATTGCAAGTGGATCTGCGCGTGGTACCCGCGGCCAGCTACGGCGCGGCGCTGATCTATTTCACCGGTTCACAGGCTCATTGCGTGCATCTGCGCCGTCTGGCCCAGAGCAAGGGACTGCTGCTGAACGAATACGGGCTGTTCCGCGGCCACACCCCGGTCGCCGCCGCCAGCGAAGAGGAAGTCTATCTTGCCCTGGGATTGCCTTGGATCGCACCGGAATTGCGCGAGGACCGCGGCGAAATCGAGGCCGCGCAAGCCGGGCGACTACCCCACCTGATTGCACGTGGCGATCTGCGCGGCGACCTGCACAGCCATTCCACCTACACCGATGGGCGAGCTTCGATCGAGGAGATGGCGCGGCGCGCGCGCGAGCTGGGATTGGAATACCTCGCCGTCACTGACCATTCGCGCCGCTTGGCGATGGCGCACGGGCTAGATCCGGCGCGCCTGCGTGAACAGGGGCGCGAAATCGAACGGGTGCAGCGCCACCTGAACGGCCTCCGACTGCTGCGCGGAATCGAAGTTGACATCATGGAGGACGGGAACCTGGATCTGCCCGACGAGGCCCTGGAGGAACTGGACTGGGTCGTGGCCTCGGTTCATTACAAACTCAACCAGCCTGCTGCCCAGATGACGGCCCGCTTAATCGGGGCCATTCGCAACCCGCATGTTGACGTAATCGGCCATCCCAGCGGCCGGCTGCTGAGCGGTCGCGATCCGAGCGACTTCGACCTAGCCGAGGTGCTACGCGTCGCGCGCGAGGAGGGTTGCGCGCTGGAAGTGAACTCTCAAGCCGAGCGGCTGGACCTGACCGACAACGCTTGCATCGCAGCCAAGCAAGCCGGGGTAAAGCTGGTGATATCCAGCGACTCCCACCATCCGCGCGACTTCTCAATGCTGGAGTTGGGCGTCAATCAGGCCCGGCGCGGATGGCTGGAACCGGGCGACGTGCTCAATACCCGTCCGCTGGAGCGCCTGCGCCAGCGACAGTAGAAAAGCATCGACTGCCAGTGGCCAGCAGGGCGTTGATAAATCCGGGAAGATTTAATCAAAGAGAATCGCGCAGTCGAGCCTTCTTCTGATCAACCAAACCCCTTCCTCAACACCCTGCTGTGCGACAAAAGGGTCTGGCTCCCCAGCGAAGCGAGCCGCGAACGCAGTAAGCGCGCCCGCGCAGTCTCGACGAACCTCAATCGCGCGAGCAGCCCACCGCGCTACGTCAGCGGGAGCGAAGGAGGCGGATTGAGCGTATCAATCTGGCGCCAATCCAGAGTCTTGGGATTGCGCAGTGTGATGGCACGGATCCGGCTGTAATCCACCTCCCGATCCAGTCCGAGCGCCGGCGCGCCCTGCTGATGGGCCCGCACCGCCGCCAGCATCATGCGGCGGAAACGGATCAGGGTGCTGTCGGAAGAGCCCAGGTATTCACGGGTTCGATCGAGAATGGCACCCACCGATTCAGCCACGGCCCAGTCTTCATGCTGGAGGGCGCGCATCCCGGTGAAATGCCCTTCTTTCATTTTTTTGCGATCCTGGCCCCACATCTGGTCGAATTCGCCCAGGTCAGAATGGGCATTGTCGCGGTTGCCGGAAGTTCCGCGCATCATGCCCACCGCCTGCTCGGGATCCACGGGCTTGTCGGGGTCGTAGCGAAAGGACCAATACACACACCAGTTATCGTCGATCGGCACCGGACACTGCATCGTGTGCAGCATGTTACTGTCCATCGGGATGAAAGAATAAAATGGCGCCGCAACCTCGCGAATGCGGGTGTAGACCGTGCCGTCGAACAGATCGCGCAGAGCTGCCTCGCGAAAGCCGTAAGGCTGAGGCACGATCTCGAAGGTCGGGCCGGTATTGACCGTGGCCAACGGGCTGCCCGAGTTGGCCCGTCCGTTGAGCCAGGAGGAATGCATAATGCCCAGGTGAGAGGAATCGATGGAGGTTTCCAGCGCCTGCAACCAGTTGCTGTGTAGTATGGCCCGAAAAGCCATGCGATGGCTGGGTGGCAACACGTTCAGTTCGAAATTGAGGAAGGCCGGGGGCTGCGCGCGCCGGCCCAGATAAACCCAAATCGCGTCGCCTGCCTCGCGCACTGGATAGTGGCGTACCCGCACCTTGGCCGCGAATTCAGCCCGCCGCTCCGGCGGTTCGGACGGCACTTCCACGACCTGGCCTGAGACGTCGATTTTCCAGCCATGAAAGATGCAGGTAAGAGCGTTGTCCTCGTTGCGTGCCAGGGCCAGCGATGTACATCGATGGGGGCAGCCTTCATCGAAGAACCCCACGCGCCCGTCAGTTGCGCGAAAAGCGACGAAGTTCTCGCCTAGCAAGCGGACCCGCACCGGAGCACCGTCGGGCGTCACTGCCTGGGCCCGCAGCGCGGGTATCCAATACTCGCGCATGAATTCCCCCATCGGGGTGCCCGGACCGACCCGACACAAAAGCTCGTTTTCTTCCCGCGTCAGCATCGTGAAGTCTCCCTGCGGCGAGCCGCGGCCCTTGGGGCCATAGAACTATCTTTAGACCAGTGGGGCTATCGCGCACAAGCGCCGGCCCCAGGAGCCAGTGGTTTGATAATTCCCAGCCTGTGACGGCGGCGCAATTTGGTAAACATCACAATTAGGTACACATCACACAGAGTCTGCCGCGCGCAAATGCCAGGCGGCGGGCCGAGCGCGGCAATAATCACATCCCCTGTCAGCCCATCACGCAGCGGCGCCGATATCTTGTCCAGGAATCCGACCACCTCGATCCAGAACCTAGTCGTCAGAAAAATATTTCGCAGCGTTTCCATGGTGCGCGACGGAACGGAATGCGAGCGCGCGCACGCGTCGGTCAATTTATTGATGAGCCAGAGCCGAGGCTTGGGAGCCAGTCGATGGTTGCGCCTGAGTAGGCTGGCCTTCAGAGGTGAGGACCCGGCGCACGAAAGTGCCAGCCGCGCCCACCCCCAGCGGCAAGCGACACAGGATGTGCATGATGCTGATCGCAAGGCCGGCGGTTAGCAGTCGTGCTCGCGGCGCGAAGCGCATCAAGCCATCAACCATGACCGCCTGCAGCGGGCCAAGCCCCGAGGGGGTAATCGGCTCGCCGGCGGCAAGCAGCAATCCGGGGGTGAGCGCCAAGGTCGCATCGAGCGGGACGTCGGCGCGAAAGGCCCGCATCTCCAAATAAAACAAAAAGCCTTGCGGCAAAAAAATTGCCAAGCGGATCAATCCAAGTTCCAGATACTCATGCCATCCTGCGGCACGAAAAGCATGCAAGCCCGGCCAATCGTAGAGCCATTGCCAAGCGCGGCGGCGCGGGCGACCATGTCCCCACCACCAGGCGACTGCGATGAAAAACAGCAAGGCCGCGCACGCATAGGGCAAAAACCGATGGATCGGTGATTGCGGTCTCAACACTCCGGCGGCCACAAACCCGGTGGCCAGCAAGATAGCATCGATAAAACCCTGAAAAAGTAGGGTCCAACTGGCTGCTGTCCACGACACCCCCTTGCGCCGATTCAGGAATAGCACCAGGGCGGCAGCTGCGACCAGAATGTTAACCACCTGGAGAAAGTACTGGGCGGCCGAGGGCGCCAGCACTTCACGAAAGGAGCACGGTTTGTGAAAGAGGCTGAACAGTCGCGCGAACAAATAAGTCTCGCCCAACCACCAGATGAAAAAAGAAGTTAAGTTGGCGGTAAGAAACAACGGAAGATTGGCATGTTTAAAGCTGGCCACGAACTTGCCTAAAGTCAGCCCGCGGGCAACCCACCACACCGCCAGGGCCGCAATCGTCCAGATGACTACATTCTCAACGACGGTCTGAGTTGTCGGGCTGAGCGAGCGAAAACGCGTTGAAATCGAGGTGAGCGGCTTACGCAGCGTGTTGATCCGCTGAGTCAGCACCGACCAACCTTCAGTAGCCATACCATCAGCGCCCGCCGCGGAAGAATATCAGCAACAGATTAAACACAACTATCAACCAGGCCCAGGCGAAACCGGTGTTCGTAATCTCTACGGATTCGCCAGAGCCCCGGTAATAGGTATGACGCTGACGCCTGTTACCAGCACCCAGCGCAAGCATGATTAGAAAGACAATTACGACCCAAGCCCACCACCACGGCCCCCACCATCCCCGCCAGTTGCGACCATAGAAGTGATCAAGATTCTCGCCGTATGGTGCGCATGCCGGCTGGTCTGTATATGCAGAGATAATTTTGATTAACATGCTGGGCTTGCAGCCAGTTAGAACCAAGCCAGTATCCAGCATCGACTTAAGTGCCGCCCATGATCAAGAAAAATTCGTTTCAGCCGGAGTCACGATCGCCAACCAACCCCTCGTACCCGCCGTCATCTCCCGCTTGGTTGGCATCAACCATCTTTGCCTGTGCCGTACCGATTTCACTGGTATACGTCTTTTTGACGCGTAGTTCGGGCGTAGGACCAGGCTTTACGGTACCGCTGGCGGGGTTGGTGGCAATAGTGGGTATCGTAGCGGGAAGCGGCACCCGGAGTCCTACCGGACGCGAGTGGTTGGTCACGGCGGCGCTCTTCACCACCTTCTGGGCATTTTACGGCGCCACTCGCCCACTGACGGCAACTCCCTTTAACGAGCAGGTGCGGTTGGCAGACGCCATTCTGCACGGCCATTTGTGGATCAACGCCCCTGCTTGGATGGAGGCGGTAAGATACGGCGGACACAGCTACGTGATTCATCCACCACTGGCCGCCCTGCTCCTTCTGCCGGTCGTAGCTATTTACGGTTTAGCGACCGATCAGGTTACGTGTTCAGTCTTCGTTGGGGCCCTGGACGTGGCTCTGGCGTGGCATCTGCTCGGCCGCTTCAGGCTGGATTGTGCCAGCCGGCTGTGGCTTACGCTCTTCTTCGGTGCCGGCACAATCGTGTGGTTTGAGGCTACCCGTGGCACGACCTGGAGCTTGCCCCTGGTGATCAGCTTGGCACCCACCTTATGCGCGCTCAGCGAGCTGTTCGGCAGCGCCCGCCCCTGGCTGGTCGGCCTGTTCGCGAGCGCCGCTGCGCTAGCCCGCTACGATCTGGTAGCGGTGTGGCCGCTTTACGCCGTGGCCCTGGCGCTGCGCGGCCGCAAGCCGCGCGAGTTGGCTGCGCTGCTGCCCGCCTTCATTTTTGCCACCGCAGCTTATATCGCTTACAACCTGGCCCGCTTTGGTACTGCGTGCGACCTCGCGCCCTGGCTATTTTATCGCGTCGATCCGGCGGGGCTGCGCGACCATCCCGGTCTGCCAGGCCCCTTCGCCCTGCGCAACATTCCATCCAACCTCTACACCTTGCTCTTCTTGAGTCCGGATTTAGATGCCCGCTTTCCCTACTTCCACCCCTCCTTCCGCGGTCAGGCGCTGATCTTCACCAGTCCCGCTTTCATCCTTACCCTGCGCGCCCGATTGCGCCGCCCGCTCGTAGCGATGATGTGGCTATGCTGCTTGTTTGGCAGCGCCGGCGTTCTGATGTTCTATGCCAACGGCGCGGTTCAGTTCGGTCCGCGCTTCTACATCCAGATCTTTCCCTTCCTGCTCTGTTTGATGGCCTTGGGAATGGCGCGGCGGCTGGACCAGTTGACTCTGGTCCTGATCCTGCTGTCGATTCTATTGGTGGGCAGCGGAGTGTGGGACATCGCGCACTCGGGCTTCGCCGGCTGAGCATCCCGCCCGTCGCACGAAGCCTCATCATCGGACAGGCAATGCGCAGCGCCAAGCGAGCCTGCCCGCTGAGTTCGCGCGGCGGGCGGCCTCACTTCACTTGGAGCACGGGAGCGTCCCCGCGCAGACAATAGGTACAATCGGACATGGGAGGATTGCGCTGCGCGCGCGGGCCGAGAATTCCTGTGGCAAAATCAGCCGCCTTCTCCCAACACTCGCTGTCGGTGCTGGCACTGGCTACCGAAACCATCCGTTGCGCGATCACCTGGGCCTGGCTGCGACAGGTCAGGTCGGCGGAATCAAAGCCAAAAAATGCGAACCAACGCCGCGCGGGCGGATTGCCTTTCCAATGGGGATCGTTGTCGCGCACGCATTGGAGCGCCGCGTTGAAGGTGTGGTCCATCTGCTTGCAGCTTGCGGGATCCGAGCATGCCTTGGCTTGTTCCGCGATGAACTGTTGTTTGCCCTTTTCGCAGGCTTGACGGCTGGAAAAGATCCCGGCCGCGATCGCGGTCAGTTCGCCTTTGTAATCCGCCAACGAGGGCACGGCGGTGGGATCATCAGCGTTGAGTTCGGCCAGATACCAAGGATGGGAGCCTGCCGATTGCGCTCGCGCCGGCGGCTGCACAACCAATGTTGCAAACCCCACTAATCCGCCGATTAATACCCATCTTCGCCAATCCATCTCAAGACCCATCTGCTTTCAGGCACGCGAACCAAAGCGATTACGCAGCACGCCCAACCCTTCAATTTCAAGTTCAATCACATCGCCGGGCTTGGGATAGCGCTGCAATTCCAGCCCGCAGCCGGTACCCACGGTGCCCGAGCCGATTATGTCGCCGGGATAAACTGTCATGCCACAACTGATATGGCTAACAATCTTGCCGAAATCATGATACATCGCCGCGGTGCTGCCGCGGCTCCACTGCTCGCCGTTGACCCGCGCGGTCATCAAGTGTCCCGCCGACGGGCTCCACTCGTCGGCCGTCACTAGCCACGGACCGAAAATGTTGCCGCCGTCCAGGTCCTTGCCCTTGGCTGGCCCCAGTCCGCCGGCCATTTCGCGGCGCTGAATGTCGCGCGCCGAAACATCGTTGAAAATAGTATAGCCGAAAATATACTCCCAACCCTGCTCGGGAGTAAGGTTCACCCCACGCCGGCCGATGACGGCGGCAAATTCCAGTTCATAATCCAAAAGCTCGGTGTAGGGCGGCCAAGGCACCTCGCATTCCGGTCCAGCCACCGTGTTGAGATTGCCCTTGTAGTAAATCGGCATCTCGTACCACACGGGAGGGATCGTGCCGCCCAGCCGGGCGTTGCGCAGATGTTCCTCGAAGACCAGACAATCGCGCAGGGTGCGCGGGCGCGGTAAAGGCGCGAGCAAGCGAACTTCCTCACTCCGCCATACCAGTCGCTCGCCGCGCGGGCCGCATAACCCCGGCTGATCGATCCGAGGACCTAAATACTGCAACGTGTGCGCCAGCGCCTCGTTACCGCGCGGCCCGGTCTCGATAAAGGCGCGCAGGTCGGCAGGCAGCAAGGCATCGGCCAGCACACGGCTGCGGCTAGTCTCCTCGCTGGCTTCGATTGCCGCCGCACAGCCATTGTTGAGATCGACAATCAGCCCCGCCTTGGTCACCATTCCCATCCGTTCGATCGGACCAAGCGCGCTGCTAACTTCAAAGGTGCATAGCTTCATCGCATTATGCTCTCAGCCGATGACGTCACGGGTTCGCCGCCGAGCTTAGACGTTTGCAGGGGCTAGGGGCAAGCCAGCTAAGGTACTATTGAAGTCCGCAAGTATCGCCGATTTTCCAGGAGTCTGCCGATGAACTCAACACCCGCCATCGATATTCATGCCCACGCGATCGTGCCCGAGGTCGAAATGCTGGCGCGCCGCCATCCCGGCTGGCAGGCCGATTTGGATCAGCGCCAGCGCTCCGCCGGAGCAGCCTCGGCCGAGCACAACCGAAAATTGACCGAAACCGTATACCGGGAGAAATTCGAAAGTTTGGAGGCGCGCCTGGCCACGATGGACACGATGGGGATCGACATCCAGACGGTGAGCGCTGCGCCGACCTCCAATTTCTGGTACTGGGCCGATCCCGAGTTGGCAGCCAAGCTGGTGGCGATCAACAATCAGGAGATCGCCCAGTTGTGCCAGCGCCGACCCGATCGGCTGGTCGGGCTGGGAGTTGTAGCCTTGCAACATCCGGAGCTGGCGGCGGCGCAGCTCAAGCATGCGGTCGCCGAGCTGGGGCTGCGAGGTGCCATCATCGCCACCCACGCCAACGGTATGGATCTCGGTGATCCCTCGCTGGCGCCGTTCTGGCAAGCAGCACAAGCCACTGGCGCGCTGATCTTCATCCATCCGGCCGGATGCGAACTGGGAACCCGCTTGACCCGCTATTACTTTTCTAATGTTATCGGCAATCCACTGGAAACCACCCTGGCGCTGGGCCATCTCATTTTCAGCGGCACCCTGGATCACTATCCAGGTCTCAAGATTTGCGCCGCCCACGGCGGCGGCTATTTCCCCTTTTATACCGCCCGTTTTGATCACGGATGGCGCGTCCGGCCCGAGGCTCACGGATGCCGTCGGACGCCCAGCGCATATCTTCGCAACCTGTGGTTCGACTCACTGGTGTATGAACCCGACCTACTGAGCTTTCTAATTGCGCGCGCCGGAGCCGGCCAGATTGTGCTGGGAACCGATTATCCCTTCGACATGGGCGTTGATGACCCGCGCCAACGCTTGGCTGCCGTCAGCGGCTTGTCTCAGGCGCAGCAGCGGGCGATTGTAGGTGAAAATGCGGCGCGCCTGCTGGGACTTTGAATCGCACCGCGAAAATTTTTGTTTCGGAGCAACGGAGACCGATGGCGATGCGGAAAGATCCGGCGATTGACGTGCATGCTCACACTATCCTGCCCGAAGTGCAGGCCCTGGTGAGCAGCCAGGAGGGATGGAAGCGCGAGGCGCAGGAGCGTAATCGCACGGTGGGCGCCGATTCGTTGGAGTACAACCGCAAGCAGTTCGAGGCGATATACAAAGAAAAATTCTTCAACCAGGATGCGCGGCTGGCCGACATGGATCGGATGCGTATCGATGTGCAGACCGTCAGCGTCACGCCCAGCTTCGGGTTCAACTACTGGGCCGAGCGGGCGCTGGCGGAGCAGATTATCGAGCTGACCAACGCCGGCATCGCCGCTTTTTGCGCGCGCCGTCCCGCCCGTTTCGTCGGGCTGGGCAACCTTGCGATGCAGTTTCCCGATCTGGCCGCGACGCAACTCAAGCGCGCCATTCAGCATTTTCATCTTAAAGGCGTGATCGTTTCCACCACCGTGGCCGGAGTGGATCTGGCCGAGGAGCGGTTCGAGCCGGTCTGGGCCGCGGCCGAAGAGTTGGGCGCGCTGATCTTCATCCATCCGGTGGGATGCGCGATCGAACAGCGGCTGACGCCCTACTATCTCTCAAATGTCCTGGGCAATCCGCTGGAGACCGCGCTGGCCCTGAGCCATCTTATCTTCAGCGGCCTGCTCGACCGCCATCCGCGGTTACGCCTGCTGGCGGCTCACGGCGGCGGTTTTTTGCCCTTCTACAGCGGCCGCTTCGATCATGGATGGCGCGTGCGGCCCGAGGCGCA
>DATGLK010000062.1 GCA_035294265.1 Candidatus Binataceae bacterium | reverse complement strand
AGAGACATGGAGAAAGCCGGCTTTCTCCAGGCCGATATCCACGAAAGCCGCCTGCATGCCGGGCAGTACTCGGGTTACTCTGCCTTTGTAAATGTTGCCGGCCAGCCCACGAACGAGGTTTCGTTCGACCATGAAATCGGTTAGGGCTCGGTCTTCAAGCAACGCTACTCTTACTTCCAAAGCGGAAGCATTGATAATCAGTTCGCGTTTCACTCTTGCCTGGTGGATGCGGATGAATCGGGTGGGGGGGAGAAATGGCTGGGAGCCCAGGCGCGTCTATGCGGCGCGCCGTACTCATTCCGGGTATCGTACAATTTTGACCTCGGAAAACACTTCACCGCCTCCCGCACTCCCTATGCCGCATCATAGGAAATAGCGAGCAGCGGACGCAAGCGGGGCGGTTTTTCAGGCCCGACAGCTTGACTTCATGCTCCATAGCAATAACCATGCATAAAGACATGGCTGCCGTGGCCGACACTCTCTGGTCGCCAACTGCCGGAGGTTCTCTTCTCACCAGCAAGGTTCTGGTTCTGAACCGTTCCTACCTGCCGGTTCATGTCACTTCGGTCAAGCGTGCTTTTGCGCTGCTCTATCAGGGGGTAGCCAAAGCGGTCGATGAGCAGTATCGGACTTTTGATTTTGCTTCGTGGCGTGATCTCTCGATCGAACTGCATCACGAGCGGCTGGGCGTGGTGGGTGGCTTTATTCGCGTGCCCAGAGTGCTCTTGCTGAGCGCCTACGAGCGCGTTCCCAAGCGCCATGTCCGCTTCTCTCGTTTCAACATCTACGCCCGCGACAGCAATACTTGCCAATATTGTGGTGTGCGCTTTTCCCGCGCCGACCTCAACCTCGATCACGTCATTCCGCGCTCGCGGGGCGGGGTCTCCACCTGGGAAAATGTGGTCTGTTCCTGCCATGTCTGCAACCGCAAAAAGGGCGGCCAAACTCCCGAAGAGGCGGGCATGAAGCTCATCAAGCAGCCGCGCCGACCGCAATGGACCCCCTTCAACCTGGAGAGCTTCAGCCTGCGCTACCAGGCATGGCAGCCTTATCTGAGCACTCTGGACAGCGCCTACTGGAACACCGAGCTGGTTCGGGACTGAACTGCGGCTTGGCGCCGGCTTACCGCAACTTATTGTGGTATGCGAGCAACACCTCCACCCTATCTAGCGCCGTTATCTTGACCTTCGCCGGCTCTGTATGGGATAACCAAGCCTATCGGAAGGATGTCCACAGCGCGCTGGAAACGGCTGGGCTAGCGCTAGCGACACGGGGAAAAGGGGCGGTGGAGAGGCGGTATGCGGCTTAAAGCGCTTGAAATTGTCGGCTTCAAGTCTTTTCTTGAACCCACGACGATTAGTTTCGCTCCTGGCGTGACCGCGGTGGTCGGCCCTAACGGCTGTGGCAAATCCAATATTGTCGACGCTATTCGCTGGGTACTGGGCGAACAGGCGCCCACGCGTTTGCGCGGTAAAGCCAGCGAAGATCTGATTTACGCCGGCAACGACAGAAATCCGGCCGCTGGGATGGCCGAGGTATCTCTCATTCTCGAGGCCCAGGAAGAGCGTCCCCTGCCGGTGCCCTTCGAAGCGCTAAGCGAGGTCGCGATTACCCGGCGGGTGTTCCGCTCGGGTGATTCCGAATACTTGATCAACAAGATGCCCTGCCGGCTGAAGGATATTACTGAGCTGTTCATGGCGGCCCAGGTCCATAGCCGCGGATATGCGATTATTGAACAGGGCAAAATCGAAGAAATTATCCACGCCAAGCCCGCCGAGCTGCGCGCACTTATCGAGGAGGCTGCCGGACTGGCGTTGTTCAAGGGGCGCCGGGAGTTGAGCGAGCGCAAGCTTGAGCGCGTGCGTGAAAATCTCAATCGGCTCAACGATGTCGTCAGCGAAATCGAGCGCCAGCTTGCCTATGCTCGCCGGCAGGCCAAAAAGGCTGAGGCTTACAAGAGTGTCAAGCAGCAATTCGACGAGCTAGAGCGGTTGGCGGCTGGCCGCCGTTTGCTCGCCCAACAGGCCGAACTCGAGCATTGCAGCACGCGCGGCGAGCAACTCAAGCGAGAACTTGACGCAGCACGCGGCCATCAACTCGCCTTGCAGCAAAGCTTCGAGGAGGCACGCGCCGCCGAGCAAGAAGCTTCGCGCCGTCTAAGTGAATTCTCGCGGGAGCTGGAAGGAGTGCGAGCGATCGCCGCTCAACGGCTGGAGAATCGCCGCTTCATCGAACGCCGCTTGCGTGCCGCAACCGAGTTGCAACCCCAGCTTGTCGCTCGGATTGGCCAGACCGAACAGCGCGCGACCGCTGCCCGCGCGATGCGTGCCGAGGTCGGTGCCAGGCATGCGCGCGAAGCTAGCTCCGGAGACAACAATGAGGGTCAGCTGCTGGCGCTCAAGGCTCAATATGAACAGGAAGCCGCCCGGCTCAAGCGCCATGAAGATGCGCTTGAAATTCTCAAAGATAAAATCGCGGATCTGATGCGCGAGGCCGCTGTGATCCGCGGCAGGTTAAGCGACTTAAGTGGCGAACAGGCCCGTCTGCGCCAGACACTGGCGGGGCAGGGCGAGGCCGAGGCTGAGGGACTGGAGCGGGTCAAATCTGGCACTCAGGCGGTTGCCCAGGCGCAGGCTGAGTTGGAGCAACGGCGTGCCTCGATCGCCGAGCAGGAAGCCGATCAAGTTGCGGCCAACGAGGCTGAGTTGGAAGCCCGCGGCGCGCGCGAACAGGCTGCCGCCCGGCTCAAGGCGGCGCGCGAAGTTCTGGCCGCGGCCAGCGCTCGAGTAGAGCGACTAAAGCGCAGTGCCGCCGGCGAGCGGCTGCGCAGTGTGCTGGAATCGCTTAACGGAGACCGACCGGCGCAAACTCCGCGCTTTCTGCAGGAGGTCATTCGGGCGCCCCGCGAGCTGGAACCTGCGATGCGCGCGGTGTTGGGTGACCAACTAAGCTCGGTCATTGTTGACAGCCCCAACTTTGCCTTGCGCGCGATCGAAATTCTCAAGCGCAATCGTAAGGGTCGGTTGAGTTTCGTACCGCCTCCCGCTACGGCCGAGCCACGCCATTGCTTATCGGCGGCCGGCATCAGCGGCCGCCTGGTTGAGATGCTGACCGTGCAGCCCGGCTATGAGTCCGTAGCGGAAGCCTTGCTCGGCCAAGTCTTGGTCGCCGACGACCTGTCGAGCGCATTGGCGGCTGCCAGCCTCAATGGCCACGGTACGGTCTTCGTCACGCGCGAGGGCGACGTGGTCTGGCCTGAAATTCTTATTAGCGGCGGTAGCATGGTCGATATCGAGGCCGAAGACGCCGACCTGCTCATCTCGGTCGAAGATGCCCAAAGCGCCGTGACCGAGGCCGAAGAGATGGACCGCGAAGCCGCCGCACGGTTGCTCGCGGCGCGCACCCGGCGCGAGCAGTGCACAAGCGAATTGCAAGCCGGCCGGCGGATCGCGCTGGCGGCTGAACAGGCCTTGATCCAGCGCCGCAACGAATTGGCTCGTATCGAGCAGGAGTGCGCGCTGGCTCAGGCCCGCCGCGAGGGGGCCCATCGGCGCCTTAGCGAAATCGAGGCCCTGTTGCCGCTCTCGCACGAACGGCTGCGGGAGTTGGCCCTGCTGGAGCAGGCACTGCGCGAGCAGCTTAACTCTTCCAAGGCCGAAGGCTTGGAATACAAGACCCGGGCCGACGCAATCGCCGAGGCGATGCTCGATCTTGCCTCGCGGGTGGAGATGCGCAAGGCCAAGCTGGCGGGATTGGAACAAGAGCTGCGGCAGGTCAGCCTGCGCGCGGGTGAGTTGGAGAGCCAGCTTGATCGCGACCGCGAGGCGCTCGCTCAGGCCAACGTCGAAAAAACCGAATTAGAGACCGAACTGGCGCGCCTGGCACAGCAGGAAGCGACGGAGTGTGCTCGCCAGGCCGAGTTGGACGCCGCGGTGAGCCAACTCCGGCAGCAGACGCGAGAGCTGGAACAACAAAGCGCCCAGGCTCGCGCGGCGGCCTCCGCGGCGCATGACGAAGTGGCACGCCTGGAGCAGGAAAGCATCGATTGTGCCTTACGCCACGAACGCGCTGCCACCCTTTGCCAAGAGCTGAGCCACACTTTCCGCGAGCGCTTCGAGCTTGACTTTGCTGACGCCGCTCAAGCCTTGGCGGCTGCCTTGCAGGGACGTGACGCCGGCGCCGACGAGACCCGCCTAAGCGAGTTGCGCGCGCGGCTGGCTCGGATTGGTGAAGTGAACCTGGCGGCCGAAAGCGAAGTCTCGGAACTCGAAGAGCGTGCCCGCGGTTTGAACGCTCAGCGTGAAGATATGGAAAAGGCACTGGCCGATCTTAATCAGACCGTGCAGAAGCTCAACCGCGAGGCACGCCAGCGTTTTGCCGAAACCTTCGAAGCCGCGGCGCGCCATTTTTCCGAGGTCTTTCCCAAGCTGCTGCGCGGCGGCCGTGGCCATCTGCAGTTGGTAGATTCCGACGATCTGCTGGAGGCCGGAGTAGATATTCTGGTTCAACCGCCGGGCAAAAAGGTCAAGGAAATCTCTTTGCTCTCCGGTGGAGAAAAGGCGCTTTCGGCGCTGGCCCTGGTCTTTTCCTTGTTTTTGCTAAACCCCAGCCCCTTTTGCCTGCTCGACGAGGTGGACGCGCCGCTGGATGAATTCAGTGTCGCCGCCTTTACCGGACTCGTGCGTGAACTCAAGTCTCGCTCTCAGTACATCGTAATCACTCATAATCAGCGTACGATGCAGACCGCCGACCAGATTCACGGCGTAACCATGGATCAACCCGGGGTGTCGCGAATCATCTCCTTGAAACTGCCCGAAGCGGCCTGAGCCGGTTTGGTTTTCTAACCGGTGCGCAGGCTGGTATTTTGGGGGGTGGCTACGAGCGCTGAACTTGCGTGGGTGGCCCTGCCTCATCCATGAACACCGTCGAATTGATTATTCTGGTCGCCTCGGCCTTCGTTAGCGGAGCTGCGCTGACCGCCCTGGGCGTTTTGATTGAATTCAGCGTGCGCAAACGGGCTCCAACGCGGGTCACGAGGGCGCAGATCGAGCCTGCGCCGCCGCCCGCTCCGCCCGAAGTTACCGCCACCCCCGAGATCGAGCCGCAGACCCGGCTCGTCCCGCCTGCGGCGGCGGCAGCAGCCCCTCCCAGCGAGGTCGCGTCGCTTCCTCAAGTGTCTCCCGCGCCTGAAGTAGCCTCGCCTCCGGAGGCTGCCGCTCTCCCGGAAGAGGCCACCGCTGTTCCCCTCGAGGCCGTTCCTGTCGCGCCCGAGCCGCTCCTGCCGCCCCCAGTGACGGTCTCACCCCCTCCCGAAGTCTTGCCCGCACCGGTTGCGACGCCGCCATTGGCGCGTTTTCGTCTGGGGCTTCGTCGCACGCGTGAGGGGTTTCTGAGCCGTTTGCGCAGCGTGATGAGGGGCGGTGCCCCCATCGAGGAGATCTACGACGGCTTGGAGGAGGCCCTGATCAGCGCTGACGTGGGGGTTGATGCCAGTACTCGGCTGGTGGCCGCGGTGCGCGGCCGGCTCAAGGGTGCTTCGACCCCGGACGCTATTCGTGAAGCGCTCAAAGGTGAAATCAGCACCACTTTGAGCGCCGTCGAGCGCGAGCCGGCCGACAGCGGTGACGCCCCTTTGGTGGTGATGCTGGTAGGGGTTAACGGGGTGGGCAAGACCACCACGGTGGCCAAGCTGGCAGCCCAGTTCAAGGCGGAGCGGGGCAGCGTACTGGTGGCTGCGGCTGATACCTTCCGTGCCGCCGCGATCGAGCAATTGGAGGTCTGGTGCCAGCGTGTGGAGGTGGATCTCATCAAGCAGAAGCCCGGGTCGGACCCCGCGGCGGTAGCCTTCGACGCTGTTAAGGCGGCCCGCGCCCGGGGAGCGGCCACCGTTCTGATCGATACCGCCGGCCGGCTCCAGACCAAGGTCAATCTGATGGAGGAGCTAAAGAAAATCGCTCGCGTGGTAGGCCGCGAGCTGCCGGGTGCACCCCACGAAACTTGGCTGGTATTGGATGCCACCACGGGTCAAAACGCGCTCAGCCAGGCTAAGCTCTTTGCAGATGCCGTGCCACTAACCGGGGTGGTGCTGGCGAAACTGGATAGCACGGCCAAGGGCGGGGTAATAATCGCAATCGCCGACCGGCTCAAGTTGCCGGTCAGGTTTGTCGGTATCGGTGAAGGGCTGGACGATTTGCGCCCCTTTGACGGGCGCGAGTTCGCCGAAGCGTTATTTACAGAGGAGGCGACCCAGGGCGGGAGCTCTTATGCTGCTTGACAGCCTCTTTGGCTAAAAAATACATTACCAGCGGAATATCATGGCATTGGAAATACTGCACGATTTAGAGCAAAAAATTCAGGCGCTGGTGGAGCGGGCCGAACAGCTCCGGCAGGAGAACGTTCGCTTGAGCGAACAGCTGGCCGCCGGCAATCGGCGCCTGGAAGAGGTTAGCAATCAACTCCAGCAGATCGAAAATCAGTGCCAGCAACATGAAACCGAACGGCTGGAAATCAAAGGCCGAATCGAAAAGTTGCTGTCGCGCTTTGACGGCTTGGACCTTAGCTGAGGGGTTGAAGGTCTGCGAAATACGCGATGGCCAGCGTCAGCATTGAAATCATGGGACAGCATCTGGTCGTTTCCAGCGAGGCTGACGCCGAATGGGTGCGAGCGGTGGCCCGTAGCGTCGATCAAAAGTCGCAGTCGATTCGGGTTAAAATGCGCAGTGTCAACGCGGTGGACCTGGCCATCCTGACGGCGCTTAACTTCGCCGATGAGCTGGAACGGCTGCGCGGTGAGCACCGCCAGTTGCTCGAGCAGATCGACGCGTTGAATCAGCGCCTGTCTCGATCGTTCATAGAGAGGAAGTGACCAGGTTCGCGTGCGGCCGCATGGACTGGGGCGAGGGCTGGACGTACGCTGGACGACGGGGGCATTTTGGAGCTCGACCAAGCAAGATGTGCGCGGGTGGCGTGGCCGCCCGCGGGCTTTTCCGGTGACCCTATACGGTGATGGTAAGCAGCGGCATCCAGCTCGCAAGGGACACTTGATCGCTGAGCTACCGACCGGCTTGCGGACTGCCGGTCGGATCTGATTTGGAGCTCTGCTCCCGCCATGGAGAATTCATGGCGGACGACCGAAAAATGCGCATTCGAGAGGCGGCGCGCCGTGCCCGCGCTGCTCTCCCCAAACCTCAGGCACAGGCTTGGTCTGAAGATATCCAACGGCGCGTGTTGGCCTTGGAATGCTACCGGCGGGCGGCGGCGGTGGCGCTTTATGCTCCCCTGAATAACGAAGTAGCTACAGACCGCCTGGCTGCCGACGTCTTGGCTGGTGGCCGTCCGCTTTATTATCCGCGCTTGGACGCGTCCGAACGTTTGGCTTTGGTTGAGGTCAGCTCGCTGGGAGAATTGGTAACCGGTCGCCTCGGCTTTGCCCAACCCGTCGGTAATCGCCTTTTGCCGCCTGAGATGGCGCCGGGGCTAATTATTTTTCTCCCCGGGCTGGCTTTTACCTGGACTGGGCAACGGCTGGGCCGTGGTGGTGGTCATTATGACCGCCTGCTGGCCGAACTTCCCGGTTGTACCGCAGTTGGTTTGGCCTACGCTTTTCAGATCGTTGACAAACTACCCGAGGATCCGTGGGACCAACCCGTGGATCTAATCGTAACCGAGCTTGCGAGCCGAGCCGCTCAACGCCCGCGGGCGGAGAGGCTCGGATCTGACAAAGGAGGTGTGCCCAGGTGACGACTGTGATCGGGCTCGCATTGGGCCTGATTGTGGGTCTGATTGTAGCCGGGGTGGTGTATGTCCTTACCCGCCGGCGAGATAACCAACAGTTGGCCGTGGCTACGGCCGAGGCCAACGTAATTTTGGCTGAAGCCCATAACAAGGGCGATATTATCATTAAAGAGGCCGAGCTTAAGGCCAAGGATCTGCTGGTCGAAAGTCGTGCTCAGGTCGAAGAAGAGCTGCGGGAGCGCCGAGCCGCACTGTCCGCGGTGGAGACCAAGCTTGTGGCGCGCGAGGAGATATTCGAAAAGCGAGTCGAGAGCTTCGAGCATCGTGAGGCCGAGTTCAACCGGCGCGAGCAAAGCTTGCGCGCGCGAGAGAAAAATCTGACGGAAAAGGAGGCTGAACAACAAGCCTTGGTGGAACAGGCCCGGCGACAGTTGGAATTCGTCGCCGGCCTGACCCGTGAGGAGGCGCGCCGCTCGATTGTCGAGGAGATGGTAGGACAGGCTCGTCACGAGGCCGCCCGCCATATTCGCCTGGTCGAGGAGGAAGCGCGCGAGGAGGCCGACCGGCGCGCCAAACGGATCATCAGTATCGCAATCGAGCGCTTGGCAGGCGAATATGTCGCCGAGCGTACGGTCTCGGTAGTAGCGCTGCCCTCCGACGAGATGAAGGGGCGGATCATCGGCCGCGAGGGACGCAACATCCGCGCGATTGAGGCTGCGACCGGGGTCGATATCATTATCGACGATACCCCCGAAGCGGTAGTTATCTCCTGTCACAATCCGATTCGGCGAGAAATCGCCCGTGTGGGGCTGGAAAAGCTGATTTCCGACGGCCGCATCCATCCCGGCCGCATCGAGGAAGTGATACGCAAGGCCGAACAGGAGGTCGAGGAGGGGATTCGCGAGGCTGGCCAGCGGGCGCTCATCGAGGTCGGCGTTCATGGCGTGCATCCCGAGCTGATCAAGCTTTTGGGAATGCTCAAATTCCGCTACAGCTACGCGCAGAACGTGCTCGCCCATTCGATGGAGGCGGCCTTCCTATGTGGCGCGATGGCGGCCGAGCTGGGACTAAATGAAAAGCAGGCTCGCCGTGCCGCCTTGCTTCACGATATCGGCAAGGCGCTTACCCACGAGGTCGAAGGCTCGCATGCTTTGATCGGTGCTGAGTTGGCGCGCAAATACGGCGAGTCGGCCAAAATCGTCAATGCTATCGCGGCCCATCACGAGGAGGTCAAGGCCGAGACCATCTTGGCTCCGCTGGTCGATGCCGCCGACGCCCTGTCGGGAGCACGCCCAGGGGCACGGCGCGAGGTGCTCGAGAGCTACGTCAAGCGGCTGGAGGATCTGGAAACCATCGCCAAGTCGTTCAAAGGCGTGGATAAATGCTTTGCGGTCCAGGCCGGGCGCGAGATGCGGATCATCGTCGAACCCTCCCAGATAAGTGATGACGATACCGTCCTGCTAGCGCGCGATGTGGCAAAGAAAATCGAAACCGAGATGACTTATCCCGGTCAGATCAAAGTGACCGTCATTCGGGAGATTCGCTCTACCGAGCTGGCCCATTAGGCGACAATCGCGCTTCATTCAAGCGTGCAAAGAGCGGCCTGGCTTCAGGCCGCTCTTTGCTACTCGGCCGGCTAAGACTAAGATGCGCGGATAGATGGCGACGTTGCGCGAATTGATGGAGACCACGACCGCGCTGGAGAAGGCCACGATGGCGCTGTACGCCTGCTATGCGCGGGTGTTCAGCGCTGACTCCAAGCTGCACGAATTCTGGCATTCGATGGCTCGCGACGAAGCCGGTCACGTCGGCGCGCTGACGCTGGTCTCTACCATGCTCGAGGTGCAGGGGCTGCTAGATGAGCAAAGTCCGTTGCCCTTGGACGATGCGGCGATCAGCCGCTTGCGGGTCATGCTCGAGCGCGAGCGCGCGGCCGCGCAACCCGGACTGACCATTCAACGCGCGCTGGCCGCAGCCCTTGAGGTCGAAGAGAGTGAGATCGAGGATCAGGTCGGCGCGCTGCTCAAGGCGGTCCACCAGAATGACGAGTATGAACGTTATCAGCGCTTGCTCATCCACGATATGAGCGATCTCAGCTATATGATTGAATCCTACTGCGAGGATCCAGCGTTGCTCGCCCGCTGCGACGCCCTGGTAGAGCGTCACGCTCAGGCCTTGCATGGCGCCGATCGCCACTGATGGCACGAGGACGACCAGCGAGCGCGCTGCTTGACGCTTCGTCCGCGCCGCGGCTACATTCAACTCAGCGCTGAGGAGTCGGCTAATTGGCAAGCCACCTGACTCTGGATCAGGCGATTGAAGGTTCGAGTCCTTCCTCCTCAGCCAATCCCCCTCTACGGCAGCGGTCTGCTGGCCCGGTGGTCGCGCTCTTCCCCCATGAGGATGAAAGTCCGAGTAGTCCGCGATTGTATGGCTAACGCCAAGGGTGCGTAGGGTTAAAATCGACGTGAAGCACGCCAAGCGGGGCGGAGGTTCCTCTGCGCGAATTGCCTTGAGTCTCCGTGTGCTTCGGTTGACCACCAGCGTTGTCTTCGTTCAAGCTGCCGATGAAGGCTGGCTGGGAAAAGGGAGAATTCTATGAGAGCACCGACCTATCAGGAATGCGTGGAATGCATTGGCGCGATCTTCGCGCAGGCTGCCGCCAATAAGGGGCTGCCGATCTCGGCCGCAATTGTCGACGGTCACGGCGATCTGGTCGCGTTCGGCCGGATGGACGGGGCGGCGATGCGCACCGTGAATCTGTCCCGCGACAAGGCCTATAGCGCGATCTACATGAGCCGCGACACCAACGAATTTCGCGACATGATGGCTCATTTTGGCTTCGAGCTTAATTGGTTTGCCAATCCGCGGCTGACCGCCTTGCCCGGCGGCGTCCGCATCCGCGACGACCAGGTCACGGTCGGCGCGATCGGTATCAGCGGCCGCACCGCGGACGAGGACCACGAATTGGCCCGCTTCGGCTTCGAGCGGCTTCGTCCCAAGCTTTCATAGCCGGGGCCTCGGCAACGCAGGCTGCGCCGCCCGAGCTCCGCTCTTGCCACCGTGTCGCAGCCCAAGGCAAATAGAGATATGGCTGCCAGGAGGGCGAGTGACACCGATCATCAAGCCGGCAAGGCGCGCGTGCCGTTCGCCGAGTTGCGCCAGCGCGCACACGCGCTCGTTCCCATCCTGAGGTCCGGAGCCGAAAGCGTGGAGCGCAACCGCCACGTCTCGCAGGAGACGATCGAGATGCTGCGCGCGGCCGAACTGTTCAAGCTGATGCAACCGGCGCGCTTTGGCGGCTTCGAATACGGCTTCAGTCAGCTTATCGACATCAACTTGGAACTCGGCCAGGGCTGCGGCAGCAGCGCCTGGTGCGCGAGTCTGACGATGGCTGGCCAATGGATGGTTGGCTTGTTCCCACTGGCCGCCCAGGAAGAAATCTGGGGTGCGGACCCGGGGACGATTCTTGCTCATCAGCTATTTCCGACCGGTACCTGCACGGCCGCGCCAGGCGGTTTTCGGCTCAGCGGCCGCTGGCCGTTTACCAGCAATTGCGACAACGCGTCCTGGTTCCTGTTTGGCGCAACCTTCGTGGGGGAGGGGACGACCCAGCCCTATCAAGGCTACCTCCTGGTGCCGCGGGAGCAGGTCGAGATCATCGATGACTGGTTCGTGGTCGGGTTGGCCGGGACCGGCAGCAAGAGCGTCGTTGTCGACAATGTCTTCATTCCCACTCATCGCGCGCTTGCAGCGAGCCACCTGGAATTCGCGCGTGCGCCTGGCGCGCTGGTCCACCAAGCACCGCTCTACAAGCTGGCCTTTCGGCCTAACATTCCAATTTGCGTGGTGACTCCGGCCCTGGGCATGGTCCGGGGTGCGATCGACGACTTCATCAACTGGGTTACCAGCCACGCCCGGGTCAGCGGCGCGGCACCCGCGGCCAATTCACTCGCTCAGGTCCCGCATATCCAGACCCGGCTGGCCGAAGCCGCGGCATTGCTAGATTGCGGATTGTTGCTGATGAAGCGCGATGTAAGCGAGCTTGAGGAATGCGCGAGCCGCGGCCAGGAGCCGTCGCTCGAGTCGCGCCTACGCAACCGCCGCGATCACGCCTACGTTGCGCGGCTAATGGTCGAAGCAATCGACCTGCTGTTCGAGCCGCTGGGCGCGCACGGGCTGCCGCTGTCGGGCGCGATTCAACGCGCCTGGCGCGACGTCCATGCGGCGGCGCATCACGTCACGGTGGATTTCCACGTTAACGGGGCGATGTACGGGCAGTGGCGATTCGGCCTCCCGCCAGCGGGAATTTTCTAGCAGAGCGCAGTTTCTTGCCGCTGGATTGTATCCTGCAGATTTTTCGCCGGCGCTGGGCATGACGCGGAGGCGGCTGTGGCCAAGCTTAACTTTGCGGACACGAAAACGGCGCCGAAGATGGTCCGGCGCCGTTCGGTTTAATGGACGGGGAAGCAGAGTTGCCCGCTAACCGGCACTGGCGGTAGCGGTGTCAGCACCGTCCTCGTTAAGCGAGTCCTTCATCTGTTTTCCTGCCTTGAACTTGGCTGATCGACTGGCCGAGATCTGGATGGATTCGCCAGTCTTGGGATTGCGCCCAATCCGGGGGCGGCGGGAGGAGACCGAGAAAGTACCAAACCCGGAGATGTTCACCCGATCTCCATGGCGCAGCGCGGCAACGATGTCGTCGAGCACGATATTGATCGCCTTCTCCGCCTCTGACTTGTGCATTCCCAGCTTGTCAGCCAGCCCTTCGATTAATTCCGTCTTCGTCATGCTGTGATCCCCGAAGTCAACTCAGTAGGGGCTAGCTAAACTCTGCCGGTTAGTGCTTGTCAAGGTCTAACCACCCATTTTCCAACAAACTCATGGTTAAGGTCGGGGTCGGAGGTGATTCCTTGCCGCGGTCATCGTCTTCGTCCTCGTCTTCGTCGTTGAGCAGCGGCTCGGGCAGGTTTTCCGGAATGAAGGCCAGATCGATGTCGTCATAGGGCTTGAGGAAGCCTTCCGGATTTTCCAGCACCAGCGCCCGCTTGAGCACCTCGTCCATATGCTCGACCCGTACGACGCTTAAGTTTTTAAGTACCTGAGCGGGGATATCCTGGACGTCTTTCTCGTTTTCCTTGGGAATCAGGATGGTCTTGATTCCACCGCGGTGGGCAGCCAGGGCTTTTTCCTTCAACCCTCCGATTGGAAGCACCCGCCCGCGTAGGGTGATTTCCCCGGTCATCGCCATGTCATTGCGTACCGGCACCTTGCATAGCGCGGAGACCAGCGCGGTGGCCAAGGTTATTCCAGCCGATGGACCGTCTTTGGGGATGGCGCCCTCGGGGATGTGGATGTGGATATCGATGCGCTGGTAGAAGTTGGGGTCTAGCCCAAAGGCGGC
The DNA here is from genome assembly GCA_035294265.1 of Candidatus Binataceae bacterium. Classification (NCBI taxonomy): domain Bacteria; phylum Candidatus Binatota; class Binatia (SeqCode); order Binatales (SeqCode); family Binataceae (SeqCode); species Binataceae bacterium (SeqCode). Next base: position 19,925 of record DATGLK010000062.1, on the reverse strand, counting down.
CGCGCGCGAACGCACGTAGGAAAGCGCGGCCTGCGCACTCTCCTGCATCACCTCGCCTAGTTGTCCAGTCACCGTCAGCTTGCCGCGGCCGGGCACGATAGTCACCTCGACCGAGAGTAATTCGCCGCCCATTTCGGTCCAGGCCAAGCCGGTTGCCACCCCGACATGAGGCGTCTGTTCGGCCAGCCCGTAGCGAAAGCGCGCAGGCCCGAGGTACTTGCTCAGACTGGAGCTGGTGACCTTGACCTTGGCGTTGCGGTCGTTCTTGACCACCTCCACCGCGACTTTGCGGCAGACCGCGGCCAGCTCGCGTTCCAGGTTGCGGACGCCGGCCTCGCGCGTGTAATGGCGAATCAGGCCCAGAATCGCCTTGTCCGATAACTCGACGTTTTCTTCCTTCAGCCCGTTAGCCTCGCGCTGCTTCTTAAGCAAGTAGCGTTTTGCGATGTTGAGCTTTTCGCTCTCGGTGTAGCCCGGGATGCGGATTATCTCCATCCGGTCCTGGAGCGGGCGCGGGATACGTTCGAGGGTGTTGGCCGTGGTGATGAACATCACCTTGGACAGATCATAATCAACGTCGAGATAGTGGTCGTTGAAGGAAAAGTTCTGCTCGGGGTCAAGTACCTCGAGCAGGGCGGAAGAGGGGTCGCCACGAAAATCGGTGGACATCTTGTCCACCTCGTCCAGCAGGAAGACCGGGTTGCCGGCGCCCGCCTTGCGCATGTTCTGGATCACCTTGCCCGGCAGAGCGCCGATGTAAGTACGGCGATGACCGCGAATTTCGGCTTCGTCGCGCACTCCGCCCAAGGACACCCGCACGAACTTGCGCCCCATCGAGCGAGCGATCGAGCGGCCAAGCGAGGTTTTACCCACCCCCGGAGGTCCGACCAGGCACAGGATGGGCCCCTTGATCTGTCCCACCAAGGCCTGCACTGCAAGGTACTCCAGAATCCGTTCCTTAACCTTGTCCAGCCCGTAATGGTCTTCTTCCAAGATGCGTTCGGCTTCCGTGATGTCCAGCTTGTCCTCGGTGTATTCGTACCACGGCAAGGACAAAAACCAGTCCAGGTAGTTGCGAACCACCGTGGCTTCGGCTGACATCGGCGACATCATCTTGAGCTTCTTGATCTCGCGCTCGCACTTCTCGCGGGCCTCGGCCGACATCTTCTTTTCCCGGAGCTTGTCTTCGAGCTCCTGGATCTCGTTCTTAAACTCGTCCTTTTCGCCCAATTCCTTTTGAATGGCGCGCATCTGCTCGTTGAGATAGTACTCTTTCTGGGTCTTCTCCATCTGCTTCTTGACCCGAGTACGGATGCGCTTTTCCACCTCCAGAATTTCCAATTCCGAGCGCATATAGCCCAGAATCTTCTCTAGCCGCTCGGCTGGATTGGTCAGTTCCAGCAGGGCCTGTTTCTCCTCCAGCTTGATGCCCAAGTGGCCGACCAGCTTGTCAGCCAGATAGGCTGGATCCTCGATGGCCGCGATGGAGGTGACCATCTCGGGCGGAATCTTTTTGTTCAGGCGCACATAGTTGTCGAAGGTCGAGATTACCGACCGCATCAAGGCCTCCACCTCGGTGGTGCGCTCGTAGTTCTCTTCGATCTCTTCGACCTCGACCTGGAAGTACTCCTGGTCGGAGGTGTGGCGGAGGATGCGGGCCCGCTTCTTGCCCTCCAGCAGGGCCTTGACCGTGCCATCGGGCAGGCGCAGCAATTGCACCACCACGCCCAAGGTGCCCACCGGGTAGATATCGTCGGCAGTAGGTTCGGAGACTTTGGCGTCTTTCTGGGCGGCCAGCAGGATGGGTTTTTTTTGCGCTTCGGCTTCTTCCAGCGCGCGGATGGACTTATGCCGGCCCACGAAAATGGGATAAACCTCATGCGGAAAGACGATCAACTCGCGCAGCGGCAATAAGGGCACAATCTGCACTGTATTGTCACGGTTGTCTTTTTTATCGTTACGAAAAAGCATTCTTTTGGAGTCTCCCCAACTCACGCGGTCTCGGCGGCTTTTTGGTAAACCAGCAGTGGTGGTTCTTTTTGACTGACAACCTCCTCCGAAATTAAAACTTCCTTGATGTTGGGCTGCGAGGGAATGTCGTACATCACGTCCAGCATGATGTTCTCCATGATTGCGCGCAGGCCGCGCGCCCCGGACTTGCGCTTAAGTGCCTCGCGGGCGATCGCGCGCAGCGCCCCCTGGGTGAACTTCAGATGGACGTTCTCCATGTCGAACAGTTTCTGGTATTGGCGCACCAGCGCGTTTTTGGGTTCGGTCAGGATCCGCACCAGGGCGTCTTCTTCCAGCTCGGAGAGCGTGGCGATCACCGGCAGGCGGCCGACGAATTCGGGAATCAAGCCGAACTTGAGCAGGTCTTCCGGTTGCACGTCAACCAGCAACTCGGAAATCGTCTTGGCCGCCCGATGGCTCAGGTCGGCGCGAAAACCCATGGTCTTGCCCGCCAGTCGGCGCCGAACGATATCCTCCAGGCCGACAAACGCTCCGCCGCAGATGAACAGGATGTTAGTGGTATCGACCTGTAAAAATTCCTGCTGGGGATGTTTGCGACCGCCCTTGGGCGGCACACTGGCGGTGGTGCCCTCGATGATTTTCAGCAGCGCCTGCTGTACCCCTTCGCCCGATACGTCGCGCGTGATCGAAGGGTTGTCGCCCTTACGCGCGATCTTGTCGATCTCGTCGATATATACGATCCCGCGCTGGCAGCGCTCGATATCGTAATCGGCGTTTTGCAGCAGCGACAGGATGATGTTCTCCACGTCTTCGCCGACGTAGCCCGCCTCGGTTAGCGACGTGGCATCGGCAATGGTAAAGGGCACTTGCAGAAAGCGGGCCAGGGTTTGGGCGAGCAGAGTCTTGCCTACTCCAGTGGGTCCAATCAGCAGAATGTTGGACTTCTGCAGTTCGACGTCGCCGGTCACCATCTGCGAATCGATTCGCTTGTAGTGGTTATGCACCGCTACCGACAGGATCTTCTTGGCCCGGTCCTGGCCAATTACATACTGGTCCAGCACCCGCTTGATCTCGGCCGGTTTGGGCACCGTCGAGCTCTGGCTGAAGGCCTCCTCGCCGTCGCTTTCTTCGGCAATGATATCGTTGCACAGGTCGATGCACTCGTCGCAGATGTAGACGGTCGGCCCGGCGATCAACTTGCGCACTTCGTCCTGGCTCTTGCCACAGAACGAGCAAACCAGGCTGCCGGCGCGATCATCATGCTTGGCCATTATTGCCTCCCGTCCATCCCTTGGAAGGGCCCCGGCTCACGATTACCTCATCCACGATTCCGTATTCAACCGCCTGTTGAGGCCCCATGAACAAATCACGGTCGGTGTCTTTTTCGATCTTGCGCAAGCTCTGCCCGGTGTGGTGCACGAAAATGTTGTTGATAGCCTCGCGCAAACGCAGAATTTCCCGCGCCTGGATGTCCAGATCGGTGGCCTGGCCCTGCGCTCCGCCCAGAGGCTGATGGATCATGATGCGGGAATGGGGCAGGGCGTAGCGCCGTCCGCTCTGGCCCGCGGCTAACAGCACTGCGCCCATGCTGGCCGCCTGACCCAGACACAGCGTCGACACGGGCGGCCGAATAAACTGCATGGTGTCGTAAATTGCCAAGCCGGCGGTCACGGAACCGCCTGGCGAGTTAATGTAGAAGGAGATTTCCTTCTCAGGATCTTCGGATTCTAGAAACAGGAACTGTGCGGTAATCAAGTTGGCGACGTCATCATTGACTTCTGTCCCCAGAAACACGATCCGGTCGCGTAGTAAACGCGAATATATATCGTACGAGCGCTCTCCACGACCGGTCTGCTCGATAACGATTGGGACCAGGTTGCTCATAAGGGCACTATACCCGGCACCGCTACCGTAGCGTGCGCCGCCATGCCGCCAGCCTCGTAATGAATTCTATCCAGTTTAAAATTCATGGGCAACATCGCAAATACCTTTGGCCGCCTTATCAAAGCTCAGCTTAGTCGCCCTCCGCCGCTGTGTCTTTTGCTTGGTGCGCGGCGGTCTCCGCGCTTGCTTGCGCGGATGCGTCCTCAAGTGCACTGGCTCGCGTAAACAGCATCGCGCTGGTCTTTTCACGGCGCAGTGCCCGGCGCAGTTCGGCGCGATTGTTTTCCTCGGCGTAGTACTTGCCCGCCCGTTCTCGTGCCGCGCCCGAGGAGGACACAATCTCGCCCACCGCGCGAGCCAACTCTTCGTCTTCTACCACCACCTGTTCCTGCTCGGCGATCGCGTCGAGTACCAGCGCGGTGTGGGCGCGCTTGAGGGCGCGTGGCCGCAGTTCGTCACGCTGCTTGCGGGCCTGTTCGTGAGCCTGCTCGGCCGGCATACCGCGGGCCTGGAGCGCCTCGCTCAACTCGCCTTCCAGGACCGCCAGTTCGTGGTTGACTAGCGACTCGGGCACATCGATCGGGTTGCGCTCCAAAATCAGCTCGATCAGACCGTCGCGCGCCTGAGCTTGCGCCTGCCGGCGAGCTTGGGCCAGCAGATCTTCGCGTAGCTTATTGCGTAATTGTGCCAGGTTCTCGTAATCCCCCTGATCCTTAGCGAATTCGTCATCCAGTGGAGCCAGCTCGGCGTGAAAAAGGTCGTGTACGTGCAGTCGCCATTCGATCGCCTTACCCGCCAAATTTTTCTCCTCATAATCAGCCGGATAGCTGCGCTGGCGAGTGGTGTGCTCACCCACTTTGACCCCAACCAGCAGTTGGTCCAGACCGTGCGCTAGCGACTTGTCGGAGATTTTGACCAGTGTGTGGTCCATCTTACTGCCCGCAACCGGCTGCCCCTCGGCATAGGCCTCCAACTCGACCACCGCGAAGTCTTCGTTTTCGACCACCTGGCGACCTTCAACCCGCTTGATCGGTGCCATCTGCTCGCGCATCCGCTGCAGGGCTTGTTCCACCTGCTCCTCGCTGACCTCCGCGGTCGGCGGCTGGACCCGCAACTGCTGGTAGTCCTTGACCTCGATTTGGGGTGCGACGTCGAAGACGGCGCTGAAGCGCAGGACTTTCTTGAGGTCGGTCTCCTCGGTCACGATCTCGGGCGTCACCACCGGCGTTAGGTTCTGCTCGGCCAGGGCCTTGTCGGTATATTCGCGGGTCAGCTTTTGAATGACCTCGGCCCGCACCTGATCGCCGAACATGCGTTCGAGCAAGGGGCGGGGAGCGTGGCCGGGGCGAAAGCCCTTGAGATGGACACTGCGCTTGAGTTCGGCGTAGGAGCGATCGAGCTCGCGGCCGATCTCGTCCGGTTCCAGTTCGATGGTGACCTTGCGGCGTAGGGTTGAAGCGGTTTCGACGTTGACGTTCATATTATTCCGAGCTGTTGAACTAAACACACGCGCCGGCAGCCGATCAACCGCCTGCCCCGTGGCGCTTGGGTCTTAGCTGGGCAGTTTAGCGAACCGCGCACCTCGCGGCGAGCGCCCGGACGGGCGCAAGATGCGCCAAGATGCTAGACATAAATGGGCAAACCTCGTAGGCTTTCGCGGCAACACTTCGGTCTTGAGATTCGCCGCACTTCCCTATATGCATCAGCGGCTGCACTGGAGCCGAATCTATCTTGGAGGGTGGTCCCGAATCGCATCTATGGGAGCGTTAAACAACAATGAGTGAGGCAAGCATTATCCTGCCGGCGCTGTCCGGTACCCAGGTCCTGATCCTGTGGCTGGTTCTAATCTCCGCCCTAGTGGCCCTCGGTTATGGCCTGTTCCTGGTACGGATCGTTCTGGCCGCCGATCCAGGACCCAAATCGATGACGGACGTGGCCGAAGCGGTGGAAATCGGTGCAATGGCTTATTTGCGCCGCCAGGTCCGAACCATGCGCTGGTTCGTGTTGGCGATCACCGTGGCCTTGTTCCTGATGTACCGTCATGTTTACAGCGGCCTGGAGCTGCCGGTGGGAATCGCAGTGGCCTTCCTGATGGGAGTCAGTGCGTCCTACGGCGCCGGCTTCGTGGGGATGTGGCTGGCGGTCAAAGGTAACGTGCGCAGCGCCAACGCCGCACTCACCAGCTTCAAGGACGCGATGGAGCTGGCCTTCAAGGCGGGCGGGGTCTCGGGTATGTTCACCGTGGGCCTGGGGCTGCTGGGCGCTACCATTATCTTTCTGATCTTTCGCGAAAACGCGATGAAGGTCCTGGTCGGCTTTGGCTTTGGCGGCTCGCTGGCCGCGCTTTTTATGCGCGTGGGTGGCGGTATTTTCACCAAGGCTGCCGATGTTGGCGGGGATCTGGTGGGCAAGGTCGAAGCCGGCATTCCCGAGGACGATCCCCGCAACGCTGCGACGATCGCCGACAACGTCGGTGATAACGTCGGCGATTGCGCCGGGATGGCGGCCGACGTCTTCGAATCCTACGAGGTCACGTTGGTCGCTGCCATCATCCTGGCGGCTTATGCCCTGGGCGAAAGCGATTTTCTGCGCGCCTACGGTGCGATGGCCGGAGCCTTTGCCCTCAAGCTAATCATTTTCGCCTTGATCTTGCGTGCAGTTGGCGTCTTCTCCTCGATTATCGGCATCATGGCCGTGCGAGTTCCAGCCGGCACCGCAATGCGCGATCCGATGAAGCCCATCGTGCAGGGTTACATGGTTTCGGCCGCCGTCTCGATCGTGGGCTTCTTCATCGTCAACTACGTCTATATGACCGATCCTCGCACGGGGGCGCCGGACTGGCGCTTTGCGGTTACCGCTTCGGTTGGAATCGTGCTGGCGGTCGTGACCCTGTGGCTGACCAACTATTTCACCCACCCCGATTACGGTCCGACCACGGAATGCGCAACCGCGGCCAAGACTGGACCTGCCACCTTGATCCTGTCGGGCATGGCCGAGGGGATGGAATCCTCAGTGTGGGCGCTGGTGACGATCGCTATCTCAATCGTGCTGGCGATGATCATTTTCCGCGACTCGCTGGCCTTGCAGTTCTATGGAATCGCGCTGACAGGCCTGGGCCTGCTGACCACTACCGGCTTCATCCTGGCGATGGACACCTACGGCCCGATCACCGACAACGCCCATGGAATTTTCGAGATGGGTGGGGTACACCAAGAAGAAGCCTCGCGTACGCTGTCGTGGATGGACGCGATTGGCAACACCACCAAGGCGCTGACCAAGGGGCTGGCAATCGCAACCGCGGTGCTGGCTGCGGTCTCGCTGTTCCGCTCCTTTATCGATGAAGCCCATCTGGGGAAGATCGGAGTGCAGATCAATTCGCCCACCGTGTTTGTGGGGCTGCTGATAGGAGGCGCGGTACCGTTTCTGTTCAGCTCCTTCGCCATCAAAGCTGTGGGACGGGCGGCCTACCAGGTCGTCAACGAAGTCCGGCGCCAGTTCCGCGAGCATCCCGGAATCATGGAGTACAAGGAAAAGCCCGATTATAGCCGCTGCGTGGATATCGTCACGGCCAGTGCGCAGAAGGAGCTCCTAGGTCCGGGCATCCTGGCGGTGTTCGCGCCCCTGCTGGTCGGCTTCGGGCTTAATGCGGCGGCCCTGGGCGGTTTTCTTGGCGGGACCATCCTGACCGGACAACTACTGGCGGTGTTCATGTCCAACGCCGGTGGGACCTGGGATAACGCCAAAAAGAAGATTGAGGACGGTTACCTGGGCGGTAAGGGCACCGACGTGCACAAGGCCGCAGTGGTGGGCGACACGGTCGGCGATCCATTCAAGGATACTGCAGGCCCGGCACTCAACCCGATGATCAAAGTGATGAACCTGGTCGGGATCCTGGCCGCGCCCTTTGCGCCCGAAACGCTGGGTCACATAACCACCGGCCGGGTGGTTGTGATTGTTGTTTCCATCGCCTTGCTGGCATTAGCAGTCGCGCTCTCCAAGCGCGGTTCGATCGCGGACGAGAGCGAGGCCAGCGGCGCCACCAAAGTGGCGGCCTGAGCGGTACACCCTGGTAGGCGGTGCCGCGTGCGCCGCCTACCATCAGTTCTTTGGTCGGTTGCCCCCCGGACGGGCGCGCGTGATAATCACTTCGATGAGTACCGCTTCGGTTGCCCCGTTGCGGCCTGCGCCGCACGCTGTCACGCGCGACGCCGTGGTCGCACGCCAGGTTGACTTCTCCTACGCTACGCGGCCTGCCTTACGCGAAGTGAGCTTTACTATCGCCGAGGGTGAAATTTTCGCCTTTCTGGGCCCTAACGGCGGAGGGAAGACCACTCTTTTCCGCCTGTTATCCACCCTGGTTGCGATGCAAACCGGTGAAGTGCTGATGCTTGGCTGCGATCTAGCCTCCCAGGCGGCGCAGATCCGACTGCGCCTGGGTGTGGTCTTTCAGCATCCCAGTCTGGACGACAAATTGACCGTGCGCGAGAACCTGATTCACCACGGCCATCTATATGGCCTGTCGGGCGCGAGTCTGGCCGCACGCGCGACGGAATTGCTTACCCGCATGGGTCTGGCCGAGCGTGCTCGTGATTTGGTCGAGACGCTTTCCGGCGGTTTGCAGCGGCGCACCGAATTGGCCAAGGCGCTGCTCCATCGTCCCAGCTTGCTGCTGCTCGACGAGCCCAGCACCGGTCTGGATCCGACCGCGCGCCGCGAATTCAACGATTACTTGTGCGAATTGCGTGATCGCGAAGGGGTAACCATCGTGCTGACCACCCATTACATGGAAGAGGCTGAGCGTGCCGACCGGGTGGCCATTCTGGACGACGGCCGGCTGGTCGCGCTCGCCTCTCCGCTCGAGCTCAAGAATTCCGTGGGAGGCGACGTCGTGGTGGTGCGCGCGGCCGAACCCCAAAGCCTCCTGCCCCGGCTCAACCACAGTCTGGGTGTGCAAGCCCAATTGGTCGATGGCGCGATCCGGCTTGAACGTCGCGACGGCCATCGTCTGGTCAGCAATATTATCGATAGCTTCGGTGCTGAGGTTCAGAGCATAGCTTTTGGTAAGCCTACGCTGGAGGATGTCTTTGTGCACCTGACCGGGCGGCGCTTTCGCGCTGGCGAGGTAGGGTAGGGCGATGCCGCTGGCGATGCTACAAATTGGCACGCTGTGGCAGCGCGAGCTGGTGCGGTTTTTGCGCCAGCGCAGCCGAGTGATTGGAGCGTTTCTTCAACCGCTTGTGTTCTGGTTGTTGCTCGGAATGGGGCTCAACGCTTCTTTTCATCCCGCCGGGTTGCCGCGAGGGGTCAGCTACATTGAATATTTCTATCCCGGGGTAATTGCGCTGGTCCTGTTGTTTACCGCGATTTTCGCCACTATTTCCACCGTCGAAGATCGTAAGACAGGTTTTTTGCAGGGAGTGCTGGTCGCGCCTATTGCGCGCTGGTCCGTGGTGATGAGCCAGGCTCTAGGCGGCACCACGCTGGCGCTGATGCAGGGGGTGATTTTTCTCTGCTTGGCGCCGCTGGCTGGAATCGCCCTTAGCGCCAGCGCGGTGGCCTTGGTCATCATTATGATGGCGCTGGTTGGCTTTGCGCTAACCAATATCGGCTTGGTCATCGCTTGGCGAATTCAATCCACCCAGGGCTTCCACGCCATCATGAATCTCATCCTCATTCCAATCTGGTTGCTCTCCGGCGCTTTTTTCCCCGCCTCCGGAGCCCCGGGCTGGCTACGATGGACGATGCGCTTGGATCCGCTCACTTACGGTATGGCCGCCTTGCGCCAGAGCTTGTATTTGGCTAACCCGCGCGCGGCCGGATCGCTGCCGGCCCTGGCCGCTTCGGCTTTGATTACGCTGGCCTTTGCGCTCGTCACCTATTTGGCCGCGCTCGGCGTGGCCTACCGGGCGGCCGCCACCTGAGCCTCACCCGGGCGAGGCCGCTGCTCAGGCTACAGGTAGCGAAATACTTGCGTCCAAAAGGAATCGTGCAATGCGCTTGATGCATACGATGTTGCGAGTCAACGATCTGGATCAGTCACTGCGTTTTTATTGCGAGGTGTTGGGCATGAAGCTGCTGCGGAAACAGGACTATCCTGGCGGCCGCTTTACCCTGGCCTTCGTAGGCTACGGCGAGATCGCCGACAGCAGCGTGGTGGAACTCACCTACAACTGGGATCAGCACGATTACCAGTTAGGCACTGCGTTTGGTCATCTGGCGTTGGGCGTGGCAGACATCTACGGGATGTGCGAGCGGCTCAAACGCGACGGTGTCAAGGTGGTCCGAGAGCCTGGTCCGATGCGCCATTCCAACAGCAGCGGTGGCGGCGGCTCGGTCATTGCTTTTATCGAGGATCCGAACGGCTATCGCATAGAGCTGATTCAGGAAGCCCAGCAGAGCGCGCAGTAGCTGAAGTCCTGACAATCCGGGGGACCGGCCATGCGGTTGCTATCGACGCCGTATGATCGCACAGTGCTGCTTGGCGCCGATCCTAGCGGCGCCAAGTACCACGACTTTGATGCATCATCTGAACCCCACTGAGATTGAGCTGCTGCTTCAGCAATGGGGCTACGTGGGAATCTTTGCCTGCGTCTTGCTGGGCAATATCGGTATTCCGCTGCCCGAGGAAAGCGTTGTGTTGGCGGCGGGATTTTTGGCTGGCCGCGAAATCCTTGGCCTCAAGACGGTCATTTTGGTCGCCTTCACCAGCGCTGTGATCGGCGACAACCTCGGCTACTTGCTGGGTCGCACCGGTGGCAGGCGAGTGCTGATCCGTGTGGGCCAAATGCGCAAAGGGATGCGCCGGCGCTACCTGCGCTTTCGACTGTTCTTTCGCGCCCACGGCGATAAGGCCGTGCTGATCGCTCGCTTCGTGGCCGGCTTGCGCTTCATCGCAGGGCCGATGGCGGGAGCGATGAGGATGCGGTTTTGGCGGTTTCTGTTCTTCAACGTCCTGGGTGCCGCGCTTTGGTGTACCACGATCAGCTACCTGGGCTTTGTCCTGGGCGATCAATGGGAGCGCTTCGCCGCCTTTGCCCGTCACACCGGCAACTGGCTGATGATCGCCGCGGCGATTGCGGTGCTAGCCCTTGTGCTGGGGCCAGCGTGGTTGCGCCAGCGTCCACTGCGGACCCCGGTCAAGCGCGCGCTGTGAGGCATGCTAGGCGAGCAGCTATTGCGGCTCCCGCGCTGGCTGGGCTGGAGCCCGGGAACGGCGCGCTGCGGCCTCGATGTATTTGAGGCTGACTGGAGATAGGTCGTCCATCGCCAGCCGGGCCTCGATTAGGGCGAAGCTCTCTCCCTTGTGGGCTTCTTCTAAGGCCTGCTGCAGTTCGCCGACGGTGTTGGCCAAGAATCCCCGCCCGCCCCAGTCCTGCCCCAGCTTGGCATAGGGCCAGGATGGGATGGCGAGCAGGTCGGGCCGTTCGACGACGGGACGAAAAATCTGCCAGCCGCCATTGTTGATCACCACCACGATCGGGTTGAGCCTGAGCAGTGGGGCATGAGCAATCTCCATCCCGGTCATCTGAAAGGCGCCGTCGCCCACCATCACCAGCGGGCGTTGCTTGACCCCCAACTGCAGGCCGAGCGCGGCGGGTACCGAAAAACCCATCGAGGCGTAAAAGCCCTGGGCTAGATAGAGCCCACCGTTGGGTACCCGTATATCCATTCCGGCGAACAGCATGTCGCCGGAGTCGGCGATTACCGCATAGCCCGCGTGTTGCGCCAGAAAGTCATTGACCGTGCGCAACAGGTCGCGCACGCGCAGCGGGGATCTGGGCAACGCCGGCTCACCTTGGAGGTTGTCGGCGTAGTACACGGGCTCGTGCCGAGGCTTGAAGTCCTGGCGCAACAGCTCGCGTACGAAATCGCGAATGCCTACCTCGGTATAGCTGTGGAAGCGGATATCGACCCGATGCTCGGCGGCCCACACCGTGCGTTCATAATTGATATGGGGTGGGCGGTTGCCGTAGTTCATGTCGGTGCGCTCGCATCCCAGATTCAGCATCAGATCGGCCGCTTTGAGGCGCTCCACGATTGGCGGTGCGCTTAGTTCGCCAATTTGGACTCCCATAAACAAGGGGTGGTCCATGGGAAAGGCGCCCTTGGCCAGGAACGTGCTGAGCACGGGCGCCCCCAGCCGCTCGGCCAGAGTCAAGATCTCGCGCTCCAGTTTGTAGCGTCTGGTTTCGATCCCCACCACCAGTATTGGCTGGCGGCTGGCGTTCCACAGCGCGGCGGTCTCGCGTGCGGCTTCCTGCACGCGATGGCTGTTGGTGGTGGCGGGAAAGTGCAGTCGGCCGTCCCATTCGCCAAGCTCCGCGGGCACTTCAATTTCGCGGTCGACCATGTCGCGGTGGATCTCGATATAGCCCGGCCGCTGCTCGGCCCAGACCGCTTTGACCACGGCGTGCAGATCTTCGGCCGCCGTGCGCGGGTTGGTCAGCACCGCGGCCGAGCAGGTGACCTCCTTGAAAATGCGCAATTGCGACTCGACCTCGCGCGCCTGATGGTGGATCAGCGTGCCCAGCTTGCGCTCGCCTTCGCCCGGGCCGCCGGAAAAAATCAGCAGCGGGACCCGCTCCGAATAGGCGCCAGCCACGGCGTTGACCAGGTTGTGCCCGCCGGCGCCGTAGGTCACGCAAATCAGTCCGACACGACCAGTGGCCCGCGCATAACCGTCAGCGGCAAAGCCCACCCCGGGCTCGTGTGAGAGGGTGATCATGTGCAGGCCATGCTTGCGGCCCAGTGTAAAAAAGAGCTTGAGGGCCAGGTCGCCCGGAATTCCGAAGACGTGTTCGACTCCCAACTTGCGCAGGTAGGACAGCAAAAAGTCGCCCAGCATCATGTGTCGCTTCATGGCTCGCTCCGTTTCGCGGCGGCTCGATTGTACCAGCGATTTTAGCTGATAGGGACAGGGGGCAATAAAGTGCTAGATTAGAGTTGCAATAAACCTATGACTCTGCGAGATCTTTTCAGACCACATCTGCTCAATCCCTTGCGGCTTTCGCGGCTGATAGCTTATCTGCCACAGTTCGCGCGGCTGTTTTACCTGCTGATGCGGGATGCGCGGGTGGCGGGATGGATCAAGCTCGTGCCGGTCATAGGTTTGGTGATGGCGGTGGCGCCACCCAATCTCGAATTGGAGATGATACCGATTGTGGGAGAGATGGACTTCCTGTTGATCGTGTTTCTAAGCCTCAAGCTGTTTGTCTGGCTCTGCCCCCCAGAGGTGGTACGTGAGCATGTGGCGCGCATTGCAGCCCGGCGCTAAGGGGCCGCGAATGCGTCCCCGCGTGCTACTTTTCGCCCTAGCCGCGGCGATTGTCGTATTACTGATTGTTCTCGGTCTGGCCGATTCGGTGTTGGTCGACTTCCTGTGGTTTTCTTCGCTGGGCTACCGCGCCGCCTTTACCACCGAACTGGTCGCTAAGATCTTGGTCTTTGTGGCGGTCTTCGTGATTTCGGCCGCCGCGCAGTGGCTGAGCGCCAGCGTCGCGCTCGGCGCCTCGCCCGAGCGCGAGCGGTTGCGAATCGTGCGCTATCCCGAGGATCTGGCGCGCGTCAGCTTGCCCGAGGTGATTCGCTCGCTGGGTGATCGGGTGCCCTGGCGACTGTTGATTGTGGGCGTCTCGCTGCTGTTGGCCATCTTCGTGGCGGCAGGCGAGGCCGCCAACTGGGACGTCTATCTCAAGGGTATCTATGGAGTGCGCTTCGGTCGGACCGAACCGGCTTTCCATAAGGACATCGGATTTTATCTCTTTACCTTGCCTTGGCTGGACGACCTGCGCGACCTGTTTCTGCTTCTGGTTGTCTTGGTCGCGGCGGTCAGCGCGGGGGTGTATTGGGCCCGTGGAGCGCTGGATTTTCAGGAGGCTCCGCCACGCATCAGCGGCTCGGCGGTCGCGCATTTTTCCGTCCTGTTGGGGATATTCTTCCTTCAGCGCGCGCTGTCCTATTGGCTTGCCCGCTTTGACCTGCTCTTCCATAGCGATGGCGTGGTCTTTGGCTTTCGCTATATCGACGACGTGCTGTGGCGTCCGGGTTACTGGCTGCTGGTGGCGCTAGCACTGCTGGCTGCCGGCTTATGCTTGGCCAATGCTCAAAGCCGCGGTGCGCGCCGGTTGGTAATGGCGGTCGTCGTCGTGTTCGTGCCCGCGGTGGTCCTCAACCTGCTCCAGCCGGTGATCGAGAGCCTGTGGGTCAAACCCGACGAACTGCGCATCGAGCGTCCCTATTTGATCAACAATATCGCGCTTACCCGGCGTGCCTACAAACTGGACGGAATCGACGTGGTCCCCTTCAAGACCACGGGCATCCTCACCGCAGCCAGCTTGCGCAAGGATTCTCCGACCATCAAGAACATCCGCTTGTGGGATCCTCGCCCGCTGCTGGCGACCTACCGGCAATTGCAGGAGATTCGGCTTTACTACGATTTTCGCAATGTCGCGGTTGATCGTTACGAGATTCAAAACCGATATTCCGAGGTGATGTTGGCGGCACGCGAGCTGTCGACCTCGCTGCTGCCCGATAACGCCCAGACCTGGGTCAATCAACACCTGAAGTTCACCCATGGCAGCGGAATCGTGATGAGCCCAGTCAACGCCAAGGATCGCGAGGGTCTACCGCTGTTCTATCTTAAGAATATTCCTGCGATCTCCGACGTCGGCCTTACGATCCAGCAGCCGGGGATTTATTTCGGCCAGGAGCCGAGCAATTACGTGGTGGTGAAGGCGAACACGCCCGAGTTTGACTATGCGCGCGGGGCTGATAACGTCTTCGGCTATTATCAAGCCGATGCCGGTATCAGGATCGACCGACTCTGGCGCCGCCTGCTCTTCAGTTACTATTATCACGATCTCAATCTGCTGGTGACCACCACCTTGACCCCGCAGAGTACTATCCTGATCCGGCGTAACATCCAGGATCGGCTCCAGCGATTGGCGCCCTTCCTGATCCAGGATCGCGACCCATATATAGTGCTTCACGACGGTCGTCTGTCGTGGATCATCGATTGCTACACGACCAGCGATCATTTCCCTTATTCCCAGCGCAACGCCGACGGTATCAACTATATTCGCAATTCTATCAAGGCGGTGATCGACGCTTACACCGGCCAAACCACGTTGTATGTGGCCGATCCCCAGGATCCAGTAATTCGGACCTGGGAGCGAATTTTCCCTCGGCTGTTTCGCCCGCTCTCGGCGATGCCCGCCGAGCTGCACGCTCACATCCGTTATCCCGAGGACATGTTCTTGGTTCAGGCCGACATCTATTCCACCTATCACATGGTGGATCCGCAGGTCTTCTACAATAAAGAAGACCTGTGGGGCTTTCCGCGCGAGAATTACGGCGGAGACACTGGTCCGATGTCGCCCTATTACGTCATCATGCGCCTGCCCGGGATGCCCCACGAGGAGTACATCCTGATGCTGCCGATGGTGCCGCAGGGGCGCGACAACATGATCTCATGGTTGGCCGCGCGCTGCGACGGCGACGAATACGGCCATCTGATCGAGTATGAGTTCTCCAAGGATCAACTTATCTACGGGCCTTACCAGATCCAGGCTCGCATCAATCAGGCACCCGAGATCTCCCGGCAAATCTCGCTGTGGAATCAGATGGGATCGCGGGTGGTGCTGGGTAACCTGCTGGTGATCCCGATCGAAGACTCGCTGCTCTATGTCGAGCCGCTTTACCTACGCGCCGAAAACGGCCAACTGCCCGAATTGCAACGAGTGATCGCCGCATACAGCGATCGAGTCGTAATGGGCGACAATCTGGAGCGCACCTTGGCCGATTTATTCGAAAATGGCCAATCCGCCTTGCCCGCAGTAGTCGAAGCGGCGCCGCCGCCGTCGGTGCCCCAAGCCGCAGCGCCGGTGGTTGCTGCTAGTTCAACTCAGGCCGCAGCCGCTTACGACGCGGCGCTCAAGGCGCTGCGCAACGGCGATTGGACCACCTTTGGCGCGCAGATGCAGCGCCTAGGGCGGGCCTTGGGCAATCGCTGATCGAAGGGCGCCAGTCAGCATTTTTGAACCTGCCTCCGGTCAGTTTTATCACGCCTGACAATCCCACTGGTTGACCCCGGAGCCGCGCGAGCTAACATCACGCGGTCCGGGGACAAGTCAACATCTGGCCGACCGGGCGCCGGCCTCCGATGCCCGCTAATTCGGGGGCGTACTGGTGCGGGGTGAGCGAATCGCGCAAGAGCATTAGCCTGGTTCTGGTTGACGACCAACGCCTGTTTCGCGAATCGCTCCAGGCCTTGCTCCATTCGCAAGGCTTCAAGATACTCGCCCACTGCGGCGATGCTCGGGAAGGATCGGAGTTGATCGCGCGGCTGGCACCGGACATCGCTCTGCTGGATATCGATCTGCCGGGCCTTAACGGTCTCCAGGCGGCTTACCGGATCGCCCGGCGTACGCCACGCACCAAAATCCTGATTCTCAGCCAATACGCTGACGAAGAGTACTTGCTGCAGGCTCTGCTGGAGGTCAAGGTAGCTGGCTATCTGCTCAAGAGCGATGCCCCAAGTGAATTGTTTGGCGCCCTGCAAACCGTAGCGGCAGGCAAGCGTTATCTAAGCCCGGCGGTGACTCCCGCGATTCTCGATCGCTTGTCCGCTACCACCCCGGGCAGGCGGAGCGAGGCCTTATCTCGCCGCGAGCAGGAGATTTTGAGTCTTATCGCACAGGGGGCGACCGCCAAAATGATCGGACAGAAGCTTCAGATCAGCCCCAAAACGGTCCAGGCCCACCGCACTCACTTGGCGGAAAAGCTGCGATTGCATTCAACCGCCGACCTGGTCCGCTACGCCCTCAAGCACAAGCTGGTGCGCATTGCCTAGCTGGCGTCGAACGGGTTTCAGGGGACGGCGGGAAACTGGTAGACCGGCTCGCTACCGTCGGGCGAAGCCGTAGCTGGCAACACGCTCATGTTGCGGCAATAAGCTGTGCCAGTGTTGAGGTTGCTGTAAAAACCCAGCCGGCAAGCGAAGGTTACGTTTGCTCCACCGGGTGGAACGTTGAGATAGAAGCCCACCGGCTGCCAGTCGTTGGTCCCGGTGAGTGATTGAGATAGGAACCATCCTTCTAGGACACTGATATTGGCGCCGACCGCGCCTTTGCCCACGTTGTCGGTCTTGATTTCCGCGGTTAAATGGTAAAGTCCGGCGTCAAGTTGTAAGGTTTGGACCCAACGCGCATCGTCTGGCGCGCTATTGCTGACCTCCAACTCGGCCGGCTGCGATTGGGAGAGCCATTGGAGCGTGCCCTGATACTTGGAGTTGGGTTGACCCTGCAGCCAGCTCTGCCCGACCCAGTCGGTGGGCGAATTGCCGCTGCCCTGGCTGAGGTCGGGGTTGAGCAGAAGATTTTCCTGGGCCCGGGTGAGCGCGGGCCAACCCAAGGTGACTGCCAGCGCCAAAAACGCGATTCCACCCGTAGTTTTTCGCATCGTCTCACCTGCCGCCGAGATATTCCGCTTCGATTGTACCCGCAATCGGTTTGGCGAACACGGCGTTTACTTCACTCCATCATGGGCACCCCGGCGTAAAAAATTATCGCGGCAGGCATATTTTGCCTTCAGGCCGTGCTCGCCATGTCGGTGCGTCGCTCACCACTGCCGCGGTGCAAAACGTCGGCGCGAGCTTAGCCTAGATGCTGGCGGAAGAAGCTGAGCATGCGCGGCCAGGCATCTTTGGCGGAAGCTTCGTGATAAGCGCCGCGCGCCGGATTTTCGCACATGAAGCCATGGCCGGCCTCCGGATAGACCCGCACCTCGACCTGCTTCCCCAACTGCTTGGCCCGGGCGCCGATAGTCTCGCCGTCGCTGAGCGGAATGTGAGGGTCTTGGCCGGCGAAGAAGGCGATCATCGGAGCGCGCAAGTTAGCCAGGTAGTCGATCGCAGGTGCGGCTCCGGGTTGGGCGGCTCGCAAAATGCCGCCGCCGTAAAACGAAATTGCGCCATTCAGGGTGGAATTACGGCAGGCGGTCAGGAAAGCGATCCGTCCGCCCATGCAAAAGCCGACCACCCCGACTTTGCCGTTGGACAATGGATGGTCCTTGACGAAATCGATCGTCGCGCTCATGTCGCGCACGATGCCATCGTCAGTCAGCGTAGCGGCCAGCTTCAGGGCCTCGGGCAGATGGCCGTAGGGGAGGGTTTGAGGGCCCGGGATGCGAAAATATAGGTTGGGCGCGATCGCGACAAAGCCCTGCTCGGCGAACTGATTGGAGGTGTGCCGGATATCATCGCTCAGTCCGACCACCTCCATCGTGACCACCACCGCCGGGTAGCGGCCTGGAGTTTTGGGATGGGCTAGGTAACAGCCCATCTTTTCCTGGCCGCTAGCAATTTGAATTTCCTGCCCGACTATTTCCATCACCGCCCTCCTTGGATCGGGCCGGCCATCCGGCCGGGCCTCTTCACGCAGGCCGCTTTAAGCACGCCGCTAGCTGAGGTTGCGTTTGAAGAATTCCACCGCTCGCGCCCACGCCTCCTTGGAATGGGTGGGGTGGAAGGAGGGACGCTCGTCGCACATGAAGCCGTGGTCGGCATCGGGGTACAGCACGACCTCGACATTCTTGCCGGCGCGCTGGGTTTCGACGCGGAATTTTTCCACGTCGGCGGCCGGGATAAAGGCATCCTTGCCCCCGAAAAAAGCCAGCACCGGAGCGCGCAACTGGTTGACGTACTCGATCGGTGCCTTGCGTCCGGCTTGAGCCGTCACCATCCCGCCGCCGTAAAAGGGGACGGCTGCGTCAACTGCGCTGTTCCGGCAGGCGGTCAGGAAGGTGATTCGGCCGCCCATGCAGAAACCGACCACCCCTACCTTCGGGGCGACATCCTTTTGTGTCTTGAGATAGTTGATGCAGGCACCCATGTCGGCAACTACCTGATCGTCGTTAAGCGAAGCCGCCAGTTTGAATGCCTCAGGCATCTCGCTGTAGCCGACCACGTTCTTGCCGGGCACGCGAAAGTATAAGTGGGGTGCCAGGGTAACGAAGCCTTCGCTGGCGAAGCGGTCGGCCAGCTTGCGGATATTATCATTGAGGCCGAAAACCTCCATCACCACCACCAGCGCCGGGTAGGGGCCACCGCTGGTCGGGCGCGCGATGTGACAAGACATCCGCTCCTGGCCAGTGGGAATTTCAATCTCCTGTTTGACGATTTCCATCGCGAACCATCTCCTCGACGTTGTTTTTGTGATGCGGGCGCCAGACATACGCCTGGGCGGCTGGTTAAGCTCTTTGGTTTTCGCACAGTTCAACACCCTGCTCAAGCCGGGTTGTGGCGCGATATCGGCAGCGAGGGGCCCGTGCTTTCCTTTCGCTGTCGGCGTGTCCGGTGATTAATTCCATCGTTTTCGCCGCCAAGGGCGCAAGATGAGCGAAGGGTTGAATCCTGCGAGGTCGTGATTTTCTCAAAGTCACACCTGGTCAGACCGGCCGGATTGCAATCGTGTTCGATTCGGTAGTCGAAGAAGACACAACCCTTGCCACCGTCGCTTATGCCAGCGGCGATCTCGGCAGCACAGACATTTCCTAAGGTATCGCCAGCTGAAGATGCCCTCATAAACCTTCCGTCCCGTCCTCCCGTCCCGTCCTCGCCAATTGCGTGGGGATAGTTCGCCCGGCCAACTGGTGCGCGGTGGCATCGAGGCTTGTCGAAGCTCATATTACTGATATAATGCTGATGTTTGATATTTATTGCAGATTATAATAATAATCAATTGTTAAAACTTTGGTGAGCCAGTCTTAATTAATAAGTAAACTCTAACGATGTATTTAGATGATAGTAATTAGATTTAGCATAAATAAAATCGATTAGCATATCTAGCTACCGCAGGGCTAAGGCGGGACCGGGGGAGACCTTTAGGATGCCAAAAGAGCGTGCGGGGATTAAATCGGCCGGTGCCGTGGCCTTGTTGTTCAGCGTCATCGGGGGATTTGTGTTGTGTGGCGGACTGCAAGCGCATCGGCAGATTGCCGCTGCGGCTTTAGCGGAAAATCCGCCGGTGAGTTATCTGAGCTGGCCGCCGGCTCCGCCGGATATGCAACTCCAC
>DATGLK010000061.1 GCA_035294265.1 Candidatus Binataceae bacterium | reverse complement strand
AGGCTGCGCCAAGCGCAATCCCGAGGCCGCCCAAAACAATCGGTGGCATCACACAACCCTCGTCCAGGCGTGGTAACCGAGGGTCTCAAACAGGCAGGACAGGCCGGACTCTCCGTTTCCACGCGGAGTCGAAACGTCCGATCGCTTCGGGTAGGTCTCCTGACTCGTGGGTTCAGCGGGTCTTACGACCCTTCATCGCCGCCTCTCGCCCTTCCCCAGGAGCATCGTCTCCCGAGTGGATCAATCCAAAGGCAACTTCCCACATACAGTGGCGGGACCGTGCCGGCTTCGCACCGGCTTCCCTGTTATGCCCTGATGGGCACCCGCAACGACCAATCGCTTGAGTTGTAGCGTCGGCAGCCGATCAAGTCAAATCTGGGCGGCTGCCTGCGTTTTACAACCCACACCGACCAAGCTTAAAGCGGGAGTCCTCGCCTGCGCTTCAAATCCGGCAGGCGCCGCTCTCGACCAAGGCGACGGCACGCCGGTAACTCTCGGGAGTGTCTATCCCCAGGCAGTAACCGTCGATCAGGTGAGCGTACAGAGGCTGCTGTTCGGCCAGCAACCTAGGGAACAAGTCCTTGGCGAAGTCAAAGAATTGGGCTGGGGGTATCTGGGCCACCACCGCGGGCACGATTAAATAGACCCCGGCATTGACCAGCGAAGAGAGTTCGTCGTCGGCACCCTCGACAAATTCAACGATGCGCCGGTCGGCATCGATCTTCACTCGTCCGCCTGCGATCCCGGTATGCGGATGGCGGTTACGATCGAACACGGCGACGCTCACCGCTGCTTGCCGGCGCCGATGCTCGTAGCACATCGCCGCGAGATCGATAGCGACCAGGTTGTCGCCATAGATCACCAACACGACGTCATCCCAGTGGCCCGCGATGTTGCGCACCGCGCCGGCGGTGCCCAAAATCGTTGACTCTTGCACATAGTTAATCCGCACTCCCGCCAACTCATTCCCGATCACTTGTCGAATTTTGTCGGGCTTGTAATGCAGGTTGATCCACACCTGCTCGATACCCTGACTTGCCAACCAACGCAGGTTGCGCGCCAAAATCGGCTCGCCCGCCAGAGAAAGCAACGGCTTAGGCAGATCACCTGCGACAGCGGCAATTCGGCTACTCTTGCCGGCGGCTAATACAATTGTTTTCAACGGTGGCTCGCGCCGGCTTTCGACTCCAATCCGCCGAGGCCGTGCCGTTGATAATATTCCACGAAGCTACGCAAGCCAGTCTCGAGGTCCACCGTGGGCCGCCAACCCAACGCGGTCGCAGCGTCTATGTTCGCCAAGGTCTCCTGCGCCTCGCCCGGCATGTCCGGCTCGTAAATGGCCGGAATATCGCTGTGCAGGATCGCCGCGATCTTTTCATAAATTTGCTTCACAGAATGGTTTCGCCCACTACCCAAATTAAAAACCCGGTCGTCGGTACGGGGATCGTCGATACAGAGCAGGTGAAAGGAGTTGACGTCGTCGACGTGGATGAAATCTCGGCGCTTTTGGCCACTTCCATAGATTGTTGGCGACTCACCCCGCATCAATTTCAGAATAAAGGCGCTCATCACTGGAGGAATCGTGCGCCGGTAGTCCTGGCGCGGCCCGTAAACACAGAAATATCTCAGCGCGGTCGTGCGCAGGCCGAAGTAGCGCCGATATGCCTCGGCAAACGCCATGCCAGCCATTTTACTTACCGCATAAAAGCTCTCAGGCCGCAGCTCGCTCTCCGGCGTCGGCAAAACCTGGGATCCCTCGTATAGCGAAGAGGATTCTGCATAAATAACCTTGCGCGCGTTTGCCATGCGTGCGGCTTCGAACACCTGAACCGTGCCCGTAACGTTGATTGACGCCGTTTCGACCGGATCCTGCTGGCAGTCGGCAATACAGTTTTTGGCCGCCAGATGAAAAACCACGTCCCCTTCCCTGATCAGCCCGCTCAGTTTGCTATCCCTGATGTCAATCCGGTGGAACTCCACCCCGTCGGGAATCTGCTCTGAAACGCCATAGGCCAAATTGTCGACACCGATCACTCGGTAGCCTTCGCTCAACAAACGATCAGCCAGGTTGCTGCCGATAAACCCGGCCACGCCGGTAATCACGATACGTGGTTTCATAAATTCCTATCGCTAAGATGGCTCATTACCCAAGTTTGGTTGGCAAATCGACCCATTCGGCGCGCTCCGAAGCGCACTTGAACGCGAGTTCACCCTGCGCCATGCGCGCAAACACCACAGATGGTATCATTGTAAATGATACCCTGTGGAGCGCTAACAAACCCTACAACGGCGACATCATGTATTCCGTGGTTTAAAAACCTCGGCCCGCTAGTCGAGATCGCTGCCATCAGCGACCTCACTCCGGAGGGTGCATCCACGGTCGCTCGGGAGGCCGGAATTCCGGCCGCTTATCTTGATGCCGAAAAGCTGATTGCAAAGGAACGGCCCAATATGCTCGACATCTGCACCCCGCCGGCAAAGCATGCCAACCTCACTCTGGCGGCGATGGAACAGGGCCGCAGCCTGCTTATCGAAAAGCCGCTGGCGCTGACCCTGGAGGATTGCGATCGAATTGTGGAGACATCCCGCGCGCGCAACCTGCAGTATGAATATCTCACACGGCTTGTTTTATGAATCATTCACACAGGCGCGGGCAATGGTGGAATCGGGTCAATACGGTCGGTATGCAAGTGGTTTCAACACCGACCGCCCACATGACCTCACTGGTGTCATACGCTTATCGGGGGCGCGATTGGCGAAACCAGCCCGCACCCTGTCTACATGTCATTGGCCTTTCTCAAAAGTGTCGAGTCGGTGACCGTCGATGCTGTTAAGCTTTTACCACAGTACGCGCAATCGGCATTCGGAAATTATCGCATAAATCTGGTTAGCCAGCGTCCGCGGCACGATCAATGTCAATTAACTTACGCGACTCAACAATGCGTCATCCGGGTGGAAATCGCCTGCGCGGACGCTACAGTATTCGCCGGTATGCTTAGTAGCCGAAATCGACCCGGCGCCGATTACTGCCACTCGTATTTTGTCCTTCCGACACTTTTTCTTTCTCACCTGGCGCATTATTCGTGGGCCGCTCTCCGCGATCCTTTCCTACTCGCTATTCCGCTTAGCTGATCAGCTCTCGCGTTTCATCGACGGCAGCGCAATCTCCGAGAATGTAGCGTCTGTACCACAAATCAAACATTATCACTCCATATAGTTCGTAGGAATAATCGCATCGTCCGGCACGATGTTGGCCGCGGAGCGATTCAAGGTAGTCCCAATCGAAGATCCCCTGCCGCAGTGTTGCCGCCCGAGTCATGAAGCGGTCGAAGTAGGAACCTAGTGCCTCGTTGATCCACAGAGCCAAAGGCGCCACGAACCCCTTCTTTGGCGCCACGGCGTTGGCGGCCGGCAATAGATCACTAAACGCCTGCTTAAGCGTAATTTTGCTGCGAGATCCGCGAAGTTTGTCCTCAAACGGAATGTTAAAGCTATGATCCACCACGCGGCGGTCCAGAAATGGCACGCGCACCTCGACACTTGCGGCCATGCTCATCTTGTCGGTATACTCGAGCAAATTGTCCACCAGGAAGGTTTGGACGTCGGCACCGAGCACTCGGTTGAGATCCGTGAGGTCGCCGTCCAGATAGCGGCGAACCACTCGGTCGGACGATGACAGTTCGCGCACGCGGTGGTTGTCGCGAAGCAGCGCCTTCTTTTCCTCCTCGTTAAGATAATAAGTCCACTTGGTGTATTGACTGGCAAAATCGGCGTCGATCCCATCGACAAGTTGCCGGATCCTTCGCAGCTTCGGATTGTGCAGCCGGTCCGGAATCAGGCTCAGCAGGCCGCGCGCGCCTTCAAAGGCAAATTTGGGCACGAAGCGGAGCCAGCGCGCAGACGCTACCGCGCGATAACGCGGATAGCCCGCGAACAGTTCATCACCGCCCGCGCCACAAATCGCAACAGTCGCCTCGGGTCGGGTCGCCGAGCAGATCAGATACATCAAGTACGAAGTAGGGTTAGCAAAGGGCTGGTCGAAATACTCTACCAGCCGCAGGATATCATAGGGTCTGCCGGCATTGACGGTTATTTCGTGATGCTCAGTGGCAAAATGTTCTGCGACTTTGCGCGCCGCCTCGCGCTCATCGTAGGACTCCATGTGCTGTCCTTGGAAGGAGACCGTGAAGGTCTTGACTGGCTTAGATGAAAGCTGAGCCATCAGGCCCACCAATATCGGCGAATCCACCCCACCGCTGAGAAAGGCGCCCAGCGGCACGTCACTTATCATCTGCGCGCGGACGCTCTCGGTCAGCAACTCCCGCAGGCGCATGGTCGCGTCGTCCGATGACCAGCGTTCGCCAACCGTGCTTTGCCCGGGGCTCCAAAAGCGCTCCAGTCGAATCTTATCGCTGTCCAGGTCCAGCTCCAGCGTATGCGCGGGCGGCAACTGGTCAATTCCAGCAAACATGGTGTGCGGCCCGGGTACGCAATTGAAAGTCAGAAAGTCGTATAGTCCCTGCCAATTGAGATCGGGAGAATAGGCGCCCGCCGCCAGGATTGCTTTGATTTCGGACCCGAAGAGAAACCGGCCATCGTGATGATAATAATACAAGGGCTTGATACCAAGTGCATCACGCGCGAGAACCAGCTTACGGGCCGGACGGTCCAGCAAGGCAAATGCAAACATTCCCTCCAGCTTTTGGATTCCCGCGCGGCCTTCACTTTCGTAAAGATGAAGGATTACTTCGGTATCAGTCTGCGACTTGAAACGATGGCCCAGCTTAACTAATTCCTGACGCAATTCCGGAAAATTATAGATCTCCCCGTTAAATACCAGCCAGAGCTTCCCGGAACCATTGCTCATCGGCTGATGGCCGGCGGGCGAAAGGTCGATAATGCTTAGGCGCCGATGTCCCAAGCCCACCCTATGCTCCTCGAAGAACTCGATGCCGCAATCATCCGGACCGCGATGTCTGAGCGTATCAGTCATCGCGGTAAGCACGGAGCGTTCACCCCAGTTAACGGAGCCGGTTATGCCGCACATCGCTGACTACCGGTCGAAATATCACGCATCTTAAAGTGAAGACTCGAATTCGCCATAGCGAGCTTCATCAGGCGGGCTTTTCAACCTCCACCTTCATAAAGAAACCATGGCGGTCGCCGACAAATTTTTGTCACGAAACCAGCTGGATACACTTTCTGAATCAAACGCCAGACGCATCCTTGGTATTTGTCGGAGAGCTTGAAAGTCAGCAGACGCTTCAGTGAGATCAACGCCGTAGGCATGCGCCCCCGCGCGTGCCCATCGAATAAAATCGGTGCCGACGCCCAGGCCAACCGCGAGCACGCGCTTACCCCTGACCCGCGCGAGTTGTGCGAAGAGCCCCGTTGGCCGGTTGATCTTCTTAAAGCCCCTGCGCCGTATTTATACTCAGGACTTCGCTGCGAGAACAGCAAATAACTCTGGAATGCCAGGCAGGGCTATCGCTCGGGCGTATTTTCGAGGTTCTGCATAAGAGGTTTCAAGGTGAACGGGTCCATTCGCCGTAGGGTAAACCAGGGCAGCGACGCCACCTCTTCAATCCTGGCTGGATCCCAGGTTTGCCAGCCATCGTGAGGCGCGGAAATCAGCTTACCGGTAAGCGGAAGGGATTCTTTAGAAGCCAGAAAAACCGCCAACTCCGCCGGCAACTCGCGCGGCACGCCACCCTTGCCGGTTTCTCTCAGCTCGCGAATCTGCGCCAACAGACGGCCTGCCCGTTCACCCGCGGCCAGCACCTCGTCTTGAAGTTTGGTATCGACCGCACCTGGTGCGATGGCATTGACACGGATATCGTACTGCTTGACCTCCTCAGCCAAAGTCTCGGTCAGTCGCACAACCGCTGCCTTGGAAGCGCCATAGGCCGAGAATCGAGCCAATGGAGCGGTCGCGCCTCCTCCTGAATAATTAATTATGCTGCCCGAGCGCTTCTCCACCATGTGAGCCAGAACCGCTCGACAACACAAAAACGTCCCGTATAGGTTGATTTGGAACGCCTGGAGCCATTTCTCCGGAGAGACTTCCCACATCGGCCCGATCGGACCGTATACGCCTGCCGCGTTGACCAGTATGTCAACCGCACCGTAACTGTTCATCGCCGCAGCGACCAGATTGTGGACATCGACCGAATCAGTCACGTTAGCGACCTTCACGACAACCTCGCCACCCATCTGCGCAATGGTCCGCGAGACCTGCACCAATTCCGTTTCAGTTCGTGACGCGATTACCAGGCGCGCGCCCTGCCGAGCAAAAGCCAGGGCGGTAGCTTCGCCAATACCACGGCCTGCTCCGGTCACAATCGCAACCTTACCTTTGAGTTTCAATGTTTGTCTCCGCCAGCTGTGGCGTAACGATCGCTGGCCATGGTCCGCAACTTATCTGCCAATGCCGGAGTAAGTAAAGCCGGCCTCGCGCAGCAGCCCCGGATCCAGCAAATTGCGCGAATCGATAAATAGCGCTCGTCGGGTGGCGCTACGTAAACGTTTTAAATTAACATCGTTTAGCCCATCCCACTCGGTTACCAATACGACCGCGTCGCTGTCCGCGGCCGCCTCATAAACATCGGCGCACATCTTGAAGGGGGGAAGGTCCGGCACCTCGCCTAGACGGGCCAACGGGTCGAAGGCTTTGACCACCGCGCCTCCTTGGTCGAGTTGGCGAATAATGTCTAGGCTAATGGCACGCCGCAAGGTGCTGGTGCCAGCCTTGTAGGTGAGGCCCAAAATCGCCACCTGCAAACCCTTAAGCGACCCGTAATGTCTAATCAGCTTTCGCGCGATCAAGCCGGCACGAGAATCATTGACCGCCACCGTGGCATCGATAAGAGCGGTCTTGAGCGTGGTCCTGCTGCCCAACTCTTGCAATGCCCGCAGCTCGCGGCCTAGCGTGCCTCCGGCGAATCCCAGTCCCGGGGAAAGAAATGCGTATGGGCCGATACGCCGGTCCAACTTCATGATCTTGGCAACCTCGCTGGCGTCGGCGCCCAACTCCTCGCACAGATCGGAAATTTCATTAATGAAGCTGATCGACGTGGCAAGAAACGCATTAGAGGCGTGCTTTGCCATTTCCGCTGAAGCCAGATCAGTGGTCACAACGGGACGCTTTAAAGGCCGGTACAAATCGGCCAAGCGCGATGCAGTCGCCGGATCGTCACACCCGATGACAAACCGATCGGCTTGACGAAAGGTCTCGACGGCTGCCCCTAGGCGTAAAAATTCTGGCACGTAGGCCACAGTCACGGGATTAGCCGGGTTGTTTTCACTGACCAACTCCGCCAACTTCCGACAGGTCCCGATAGGAACCTGAGCGGTAATTACTAGAGTTAAATCTCCGGACCTGGACGCGGCAATTCGCCGAGCCGCCGCAATAATAGTTTCCAAATTGGAGCGGTCGTGGGTATCGACAGGCGTATCGATCGAGATGTACGCGTAATCAGCGCCGCGCAAGGCCCGCGCATAATCACTGGTAAATTCGAGCCTGCGCGCATCCAAATTACGCCGCACAATTTCGCCCAACAGCGGCTCGTAAACTGCCGGCTCGCCATGGTTCAAGGAATCAACCAGTTGCGATTCATCCACGCCACGAACCTGATGTCCGAGGTCCGCCAAGCAAGCGCTGAGAACCGCGCCCTGATGCCATAATCCCGCAATGCAGATATTCGCCATTAGTTCCTACTTCAATTTCGAAAGCCAAGTCGAAATCGTACTCATCAACTCCAAATAAGCTACAGTCTTGAGGCCGTATGGGTGCTCACTGACCGATATACCGCGTCGATCACTTGCAGCGCCTTGAGGCCATCGCGACCGCTACCTATCGGTTGAGCACCATGCTCGATGGCGCGCCTGAATTCCCGCCATTCGGCCGCCCAAGAACCATCCGGACCTGAATATTCGATGCTCTCCTCCTGAGGCACGCCGCCCTCCATCCGGCGACGGCCAATAACCAGTCGCTCGATTCCATAACTTCCGCCCAAACCTTCTATCAGTAGATAGCCGGTTCGACCGAATACTTCGAGTGAAAAAAGGTTTTTCCACTGGGTCCAACTGACGTGGAGCGAGGCGGTCTGACCGCGGGCGCCACGAAACATCGCGAAGGCGTTATCCTCGGCCGGGCGCACGTGCGCCGCCGACTTCCAGACATAGGCCGCGGTATAGCCGAAAGCTTCCTCCAGATCCGGAACGAACCAATTAAACAGGTCGATAAGATGCACGCCCTGGTCAAGCAACTCTCCGCCTCCCGAAACATTGACGTCCGCCCGCCATTCCCGTTCGTAGCCCGGTCTACCGCCGTGCCCGTAGCGGCCTCGAAGAAAGAGCACTTCACCGATCGCTCCTTGTTCGTAGAGTTCATGGGCGCGAAGCACCGCGGGGTGAAAGCGATGGTTGAATCCGGCTTTCAGGACCAGACCGGAATTGCTTTCCAAAGCAGCTATAACCGTCCGCGCCTCGGCGAGATTTCGCGCCATCGGCTTTTCGACCAGCACGTGTTTCCGATGGGTCAGCGCTTCAACGGTAACCGGGGCGAGCCAGTCGTTGGAAGTCGCCACCACCACCGCATCGAGGTCGGCGCGCGTAATCGCCCGCCAGTCGGTTGACCATTCGCATCCCATATCTTGCGCGACGTGACGGGCGCGGTCAGGATTGGTGTCGCCAACCACGACCACCCGGTCGCCGCTCTCCCGTGCTATCCTGGCACGCCGGGCGCCGATCAAGCCGCAGCCCACAACCCCGATTTTTATTTGTCCAATCTTCAAAGTTATTGATTAACCTGGTGTGCCTGCTGAAGTCTGGTGGCTTTCCTTGGACATGCCATTACACTACACTGCGAGCGCAGTTGGTGTTTCTTTTCCGAAAAGAGCCAATGTCATTTCACTGCTGCCGGACGACTTCAACGCTCTTTAGCGGGCACGCTCCCATTTCATTTCATTAGCGCGCAGTGCTGGATGCGAAACAATCAGGTGCCAAATGATGCCTTGGAATGCTTCCGTGTGAGGAGTAACCGTGGCCTCCTGGATTGTGGGCACAATCACGCAAGCATCGGCCGCCTGCGCGGTGTAGCCACCATCGCGACCAACGACTCCGAACACTCTGGCACCAACCGAGCGCGCCAGCTTTATTGCCTCGACCAGGTTGACACTGATCCCGCGCTCCTCGCTGCCCCCACCCACCGAAAAAATCATCAAGGCATCTTTCGCCGACAAGCGGCTACCGGCCAGCCAAGCCGCATAAGCGCCGTTCCAGCCGTCGTCATTGATCCGGGCGGTCAGCTCCGACACGTTGTCGGTTGGCGCATAGCTCTCGATATCGGCGATTTTACGGAAATCGTTGACCGCGTGTGAAGCGTTGCCCGCACTTCCGCCCACTCCCAAGATAAATAATCGCCCGCCTGTATCGCGCAGCGCGACTAGCCCCTCAACAATTTTGATGATGGCTGGCCGCGAAAGGAGGCCAGAAATTTCTACCACCTGAGCCAAGTAAGCATCCACGTAATCTCTGACTTCTTCTTTCATTCGACGTACCCCAAATCAGGCGCGTGGGCCGCCACCCCGCCGGCTCATCTACCTGGTAGTCGACGTCCTTCGCGCGGTTGTATTCACCGTCCAGCAGGATAACCGCGCAACCGGCGCCGCTGCCGGCACATCGCGCCGCGAGCCGCGGTTAAATTAACCCTCACTCCATGCATGGGCATTAGCCACCGCGCGTCACCTCGGGAGCGATGTTCGTCTCGAAGCCGTTCACCAGCTGCAGGCGATAATTTATTGACTCACCAGCGGGCAAAATCGAGAGGCAGGCTTGAGTGGCGGCCTTCGTCCACCAACGCATGTTGTGATATCTCGAGGTAAGTTTATAGGCTGCTTTGATCGCTGCTCAGCCGCACCAACTCGTGGAGGCGCTCGCGCGTTTGTCCAGCCGCGGTGCCAGCACCACGCGGCCGCCATAGCTTTCGACGAACCGGGCGTCAGCAAGGAGGTTGCCTTGGTAATCCTCGCCCTCAATTAGCACATCTGGGCGAATTAGGCGAATAGCCTGATCGGCCTGCGTGAAGTCGACAACCGTCACGTAGTCCACCGCCGCGAGCGCAGCTACAATGCGGGTCCGGTCCTCTTGAGAATATATCGGCTGGCCTATCCTCTGGGGCCGCCGCGCGCCGCTATCGCTAGCGAGCCCCACCACCAGTAAATCGCCCTGCGAACGGGCGAATTCCAGCAAATGAACATATCCAGCGCGAAATAAATCAAAACAACCGTTGGTGTAACAGATTCTCCGGCCCTCACCCCGGTTTTGCTCTAAGCGCACCGCCAGTTCCTGGAGGCCCACGATCTTGTTTTCCGAACTCCTGTGGCTATAACGCAGCGCGCAGTCGATGTCCTGGCGCGAAATAATGCTAGCCCCCTGGCGCGACACCTGCACACCGGCGGCGGCATTGGCAATCCTAGCCGCGGTCGGTCCGTCGGCACCACCAGCGAGCAGCAGGCCAAACGTAGTAAGCACGACGTCGCCGGCACCTACGACGTCGTAGACATCCCGCGGCTGGGTTGGAATATGGCCTCCCCCACCCTGGCGCAGCCCTAAGTACATACCGTCACGGTCCAGCGTGATTAGACAGCAATCGAGATCTAATTGCTCGATCAGATGGGCTGCGGCGCGCGGCCAGTTATCGGCCAATGATAAATCCAGGCCGGTGGCGCGCTGTGCCTCGAAGCGATTGGGAGTAAGTGCAGTGGCTCCGCGATAGATGGAGAAGTCGGCGCTAAGTCGCGGATCGACGATTACGGGCTTGCTCGCCCGGCGCCCCCCCTCGATCAGAACGCGCAGCAGCTTGGGCGTCAGCACGCCTTTGTTGAGGTCCGAGACCAGCGCGCCGTCCATCGCGGCGATCTTGGTCTCCAGCAGCTCTAACAGGCGCGCTTCGATCTCCGGCTCGATAGGCCGCACATCCTCGCTATCCACCCGCAGAAGTTGCTGCGTGGCGCGCTGCGCCGACATCACCCAGCCAAGCATTCGCTCTTTTACAATCGTAGGACGCCCAGGGTCGCGCACTACCGAACTGATGTCCACCCCCAGGGCGGCCAATAACTGAGTGATCAGCATGCCGTTGGGGTCTTCGCCAATCAGACTGAGCAGCGCCGGTTTGGCGCCCAGGGAACTAAGATTGGCGCAGACGAAGGCGGCGTTGCCCAGCCGCTCTTCCCGCCGCTGCACGCGCAGGACTGGAATCGGGGCTTCCGGCGAGACGCGTTCGACCGTCCCCCACACGTAGCGATCCAGTACGCTCTCGCCGGCGACCAAGATGCGCAAAGGAAGTGGGAAACTGGGCATGGCTAAATTAGCACTCATAAGCTCCGATAACTTCAATATAGTAGTTGTTTACTTTGCTTTACTCCAAAGCCCGGAGACAAATATGCGGAATGAGCGATAGGGTTCGCCGGCTCGCCTCGCTGTTGTAATTGTTGAGCCCGAGCCAGGGAGGGACCGACGAGCCCAGGAGACGGCGAGGTGCCGCCGAAGGCTATCAGGCATGCGAGAAGATGGAGAACCTAGGCGCGGCCCGTTCTGGGGCGCAGTCGAAGCCGAGGGGCACTACCCAGCCTGTGGAACACTCAAGCCAATGGCCTTCGGTGTGATGTTGGAGTCGCCCTGAGCGGGTCAGCCGCCACTATGCCAAGTTGTGGCCCACAGGGCCGTCTTCGCATGTTCCAATTCCGGTTTAGTTCGTGGCCAAGCCAGCGCTGCTCCCTTCTGGCTGATGCGACTTTCACCAGATGCCCGATTCTAGCTACGCTGCCAGACATTGGGTTGCATGCGCGAGCGATGATTCAGGACGGTTCAGTCAGCGATATATCGCAGACTGCCTGTTCGTAAGCAAAAGGACCAATCTCTGTTACCGGCCAAGCTCCCAAGCCACGGCGGCAACCAACAGGGGAAACATTATCTCATGATGGCCGGTAAGCGCGGTGGAGCGTCCGCCGTCCTCTGTAGGTCGCTGCAAAACATTCATACGCGGCCGATATTGTCGGATGAAATCCATGTCGGCGGTAGTTAGTTAGGCGCCGCACTTGCCGGCCGAGATTGCGCGCCAGATTGAGTGCCTTGACGAA
Organism: Candidatus Binataceae bacterium; assembly: GCA_035294265.1. Classification (NCBI taxonomy): domain Bacteria; phylum Candidatus Binatota; class Binatia (SeqCode); order Binatales (SeqCode); family Binataceae (SeqCode); species Binataceae bacterium (SeqCode). The sequence continues at coordinate 558 of DATGLK010000061.1, read as the reverse complement.
CACTTCCGGGAGAATCACCGCCGAGCCCAGATTGAGCACCACGCCACGCGTCAGGGTTGCAACCACCGCCGTTAAGCGATGGAAATCACGGAGCGTCGCTTTGCCGATCGCGGCTCCGTCGGCCTTGGGGTGCATGTGTATGATGTCGGTGCCTATGGCCACGTGTACCGTGGCCGGCACGCCAGCTTCGTGAGCCGCCGCCAACACACTCAACTCGCGAAACTCGAGCCTGGCCTCGACGATTTCCTGTCCCGCCACCTCACCCAGCCCACGCCCTTCGCGAGCCGCCCTTTTCGCCACCTCGCTTAGGAAGGCTCCCGTCTCCTCGGCCATTCCGAAGCTGCCGTCGCTCAGTCCCGCGCCGACGTCTTCCGACGTACGGCCGGCCCAGGCCAGCTCGAAATCGTGGATGGTCTGTGGTCTGCCCCCCGAAAAGCGGCACGAAAATGAGTTAGAGTCTGTCACCGAGAGGAGACGGACGAATGCGGGCGAGTCGGTTCAACGAAGAGCAGATCATCGGGATATTGCGCGAGCATGAAGCGGGCGCGAAGACGCCGG
>DATGLK010000060.1 GCA_035294265.1 Candidatus Binataceae bacterium | reverse complement strand
CGTAAGCAGCAGCAATACTGCGGACACTCCGAAGGTACTTGCGATCATCGTGCGCCGGCCCCGCGAATCGAACCAATGGCCCAAGAGCAGCGGACCCAAAAAATTAGCTAATGCGAAGGGAAGCAGATATATACCCGTGCGGTCGGCGGCTACATGGTAATAGCGGGTCAGCACCAGCGCGTAGGTAAACAGCATCGCATTGTAAACGAACGCCTGAGCGACCATCAGCGTCAAGCCCAGCGCCGTACGTGACCGATAGCGGGTCAGGAGCGGCTGGAGCACCGCGGCCAAGCCGAAATGGGAGCGCGGCGCGATGCTCAACGCTTGTTCATTGGACACTGGTGCCAGCGCTTTGCCGGTTTCCTTGACCACGGCGGTTTCGATCTCTGCCACGATGTTTTCCGCCGCCTCGCGCTGGCCATGGGTGATAAGCCAGCGCGGGCTTTCAGGGATGAAGCGGCGCAGATACAGGACGCCCAGGCCGATGATCGCGCCGGCCCCAAACCCGACGCGCCAACCCACGTCGGTCGCGAGCAGATGGGGATTGAGCAGCATGATGGTGGAAGCGGCGCCAGCTGCAGCGCCCAGCCAATAACTGCCATTGACGATCAAGTCGACTCGGCCGCGCAGGCGTGCTGGAACCAACTCGTCGATAGCCGAGTTGATGGCCGAATATTCACCGCCGATTCCGCTGCCCGTGATAAAGCGAAAGGCGGCGAAGCTATACAGGTTCCAGGAGAATGCCGATAGACCGACCCCGACTAGGTAGATGCTCAAGCTGATGAAGAAGAACCTGCGCCGGCCAAAGCGATCGGTCAGGTGGCCGAACAGTACCGCGCCCAGCACTGCGCCCGCCAGGTAAGCCGAGCCGATCGAACCGATTTGCGCCGCGCTCAGATTGAGCACCTCGGGCCGCTGCACCACCGCGCTGATCGCACCCATCAAAGTGACTTCCAGCCCGTCCAGGACCCAGGTAATTCCCAATCCCAACACCAGCAGCCAGTGAAACCTGGACCATGGCAAACGGTCCAGGCGGGCCGGAATCAGGGTGGCAAAAACTTGCGGGTCGAGCGGTTGGCGGTGGGTTTTCATCAAGTGGAGCGCGCTTGGCCTGAAGGCTTCCTTCATCGTGCCGTGGCGCCGTGGATTTGCCCATCATTCGATGATTATTTTATGCGACGTGGATCAGGCCCGAGAGGCCGGCGGCCAGCAGTGGGGTAAGTATCCAGCCGCCCAGGATATGGCACCATAAATAGCAGCGCAGAAGCTGGCCGAACAGTAGGCGCGAAGGGGCGGCCTTGGGGTCTCGGCGCGCATTGATAGGATTGGGTCGCCAATACAGTCCCTGGTGGAGGTCGACCACCGGCAGAAAGTTATCCAAGGCGTATACCACGCTATTGAAGGGTGGATAGTGGAGCGGCAGCTCTCCGCGGTCCAAAAACAACTGACAGGCGTTTTCCTCGGTGGGCGTGATCAAGCGCCAGTGATAGCCCAGGCCGAAGACCATCGCCCCCAGCACCACAAAGCCGCCAATCCACCACAGCGCCCGCAGCGGAAGATAGCCGTATCCGATGGTCATCTCCAGGACCAAATTCCATACCCACTCGAGCGCGCCCAGCCCGCCCATCTGTCGCTGTGCCACGCGCTGCGCAATCATGACGTCGATCTCGCCCCGGATTCGTCCCTGGCGGCCCAACGCCGCAGCCAATTGAACATAGGGTTGCGGGCGATAGCCCCTTGGCTGTAACGCCAGCCAGTGCAGGCGCTCGGGCGCCTCCATCGGACTACCGGCGCTAAAGCGATGATAGTCGAAGCCGTCGATGAAAAGCATTCCAGGCGCGGGCCAACTGGCCCGGTTGTCGCGCAAGGATGCGGCCCGAGCGTCACGCAAGTCCAATTGCGTCAAAGAGGTGTGGCCGATATCGTACCAATAAAGCGGGCCGGCGATTTGCGCGCGCTGGGCATCAAGCCCGTTGGAGTAAGAACCGACAAAGCGGGCATCACTGAGGCTGAGCGCCTGGCCGATATCAGCCAGACGAAAGTCAACCATGCCATCGGTGCGAAAGCCGTCATGAAAGATAGCATCGCCGGCAATCTTCGCCTCGATCGCCGAGATTGCCACTCCGCCGCCAACCATGAACGAACTGCCGGTGAAATCCACGCTTCCCCCGACCGTGGCGCGGTATAGACTGACCGGGCCATAGTAGCCGAATTGCATGTCGATATCTCCGGTGCTAGTCGAGATGTCCGCGCTCAGCGGCCCGACTACGCTTTGGCGCAGGTCGAGACTGTTGAAATGTGCGTAGGAAAGATCGATTCCATCGGGAAGCGCGCACTGGAACAGACTTAGTGGGCGCGCGACCGTCTGATAACTGAAATCCACTCGTCCGGCGATCTTGGCCCCCATGATGCCGGGACCGCTGGGATGGAGGTAGGCGGCGCAGCGGCTGTCGGTGCACAGCCACGTCAGCAGCGGCGCGCGAATGGTCCGCGCTGGCCCCCATTGATCGGCCCGGCGCGGGTCATTGCCGGGATCGTCGGAGCGTTTGCTCGGTCCGGCCGAAACCACCGCACGCTCCGTGGCCCCGCGCACCAGGATCAGCTCGGCCGGACTGAGTGGGCCAAAGCGCGCTCGCGCCATTGCCTCCAGCACATCAGCCGGTCCGCTCGCAGGCGCGGCCCAAGCCAGCGTCGCTATTGCCAGCGCCGGCCAGATTACCAAAAAAGCGCCCGCCGACCGCCAGCTGGTTCTTGTCGATCTGACTCTCCGCTCCTGCATATGACTTGAGCCCGTGCCATATAAGCATTTTCGGCCTACCCTGGGCAGCTCGCGGCGCTCCTTTTTTGCCGGCGTTTGATGATACGCTGCAATTTATGGCTTTAAGCACCGACCAGCCGTTGACCATCCGCGCGATGGCGGCTCACGAGGTCGAGCTGATGGGGCAGTGGGCCGCCGCGGAGGGATGGAATCCCGGACTGAGCGATGGCGCCAGTTTTTACGCGACCGATCCCGGCGGCTTCTTTCTCGGCCTGATCCATGGTCGACCGTGCGCCATGATCTCGGCGGTTCGTTATGGCTCCGCTTTCGGCTTTCTCGGCTTCTACATCGTAGAGCCCTCGATGCGAGGCCGCGGTTACGGTCTGGCGCTATGGCGAACCGCGATGGAATACCTGGGCGCGCGCAATGTGGGCTTGGACGGCGTGGTGGCCCAACAAGCCAATTATGAACGTTCGGGCTTCGTGCTCGCCCACCACAATATTCGCTTCGAGGGGCGCATTGTTACAGGCTCTGGTAAACCGCCCTCTACGTGCCTGATCGAATTGAGCGCACTACCCTTTGAGGAGCTGCTGAGTTACGACGCCCAGTTGTTCGGAACGGCGCGTCCCCGCTTTCTGCGCAATTGGATTTCACAGCCTGGCGCCCTTGCGATTGGCGCGATCGAGAATAGCGGCCTGATTGGCTACGGGGTGCGCCGCCCCTGCCATGAAGGCTTTAAGATAGGCCCGCTATTCGCCGATCGCGTGCAGGTGGCGCAGGAGTTGTTCGGACGCCTAAGCGCCGGCGAGCAGCTCGGCGCACCGCTGTTCCTGGACGTGCCGGCGCCCAACGCAGCGGCGCGTGCACTGGCCGAGGGGCAAGCGATGCGGCCGGTGTTTCAAACCGCGCGGATGTACAATCGACGCGATCCGCGGTTGCCGCTGGAGCGGATTTTCGGCATTACCAGCTTCGAATTGGGCTGAAGCGTGGGGCCAGCGCGATAGTTGCGTTTCGGTCGCATCGCTGGCGCGGCTCTACCTCACGCAGCGGCCCAGGAGATTGGCGCGCAAAGCAGGTACCCAATGAGTGACTAATCGCTCGTAGGCGACGCCCAAACGAAAGGCTACGGGACTGAACACCAAGTAGCTTGGTTCTCCCTCCCACATTTGCAGCTCTAGCGCGCCGAAACCCGCGGCCTTGGCCAAGTCTCGGAGTTGATGCCGGCTGTTGGCGCGGTAAAACGTGGGCCATGGCTCGGGTGCGTCAGTTAGGCATCGAACCCGGTTGGCGATCAAGCGATGGACCCGCTGTCCACTCAATCGGGCGATCAGACCTACGTAATGGTATCGATTGGGTGTGCGGAAGAAAAAATTACCGCCAGGTTTGAGCACCCGCGCTGCCTCGCGCAGATAGAATAGAGGATGGGCCAAATGCTCGAGCACGAAGTCGCTGAGCACGAGATCGAAGCTGGCGGAATCAAAAGGCAAGGGTTGGTCGGCCTGGATAACATAGGCTTGGTCAAGTTGATGGTTATCCAAAACAACCGGATCGATGTCCGCGCCGATAACTACCGCTGCTTGACCGCGCAAGTTGCGTTCGGGCTCCCGTGCCGCGGCACCGGCACCCAGATTAAGCACCACGCTGTGCGCGTTGATATATCTACCGATCCAGCCATAGAAAGCGCGCGTGCCATTTTTGGCGTGGCAGGGGTAAGCCGGATAAAAGCGGTTCATAAGCTGAGCGACCGATGCGGGAAACGACAGTAAGGATTGATTGCGGAGCGGACCAGCCGTAGCCATCGCGCCTCCTTGACAAAGCGGCCTGCGGGCCTGTTGCAACCGCTGTAGCCGAGTTTGGAGGCGACAACCGTAGCTTTGCGATTTCTCAGCCGGCGCCGTGGAAAAAAACAAACCTCCAAGGCGCCGTCAGTTTGGTGACAGCGCGCGGCGCGGGTAAAGGTGCAGCCGCCCCGCGTCGCGCGGGTATTTGCGCTCCAAGGCCAGCTATACCCCTTTGAGCTTGGGGTCGCCGCCGTACAATCCCATCTCGGGCCGGCGCTCTGCCTTGCCGCGCTCCACCACCGCCGCGGCCTCTTCGCCGCTGGCATAATGGGCTTCGATTTCGAGCCGGTAATCATCCGGATCGGCAAAAAACCAGGAGACATTTTCCGGTTCTTGCAAATGCCCCACTGGCCCTTCGACTGCAACGCCGCATGCCCTGACATGCTCGATCATCGCTTCGGCCTGGGCCGGATCAACGCGATAGGCGAAGTGGATCGCGTGCGGAATCTGAGGACGCGGTGCATCGGCGGCGCGCTTCAGAATGGACAGGCCGAAATCGCCTATGTACAGCTTCATCAACGGGGTACGTACGTTGTGGTCCAGTCGCCATTGCAGCTTGGCTCCCAGCACCTTGGTGTAGAAGGCCAATGTTCGATCCAGATCCTCGACGTCGAAGCCGCTGTGGCTCAGTCCCCTTAAGCTCATTATGGTATCCTCCCGCTACGTTTGCCCGGTGCTCCACGCGCCGGGGGGCTATTGCAGCACGCTCTGCAGGCCCGCGGGGGTGGTGAAGCGCGCTACATTGCGAAATTGCTGAGGCACTTGCTGATCTATGACGAAGTTGTTCTCCCAATGACGGGGCGGCAGCCCCACCGTAATATGATCTTGCTGGAAATCGGCCTGATCGTGGGCAAAGTCGGTAGTCACGAAGGTATAGGAATGAGCTGGATCGGACGGATGGGGCAGGGCCGGCAGAAAACCGAATTGGCCGCGCCAGAATTTGTTATTCTGATCAAAATCGTCCCAGGCCAGGGTTTGCACCTGCTCCCGGTCCAGATACCTGATATTGCGCGCCTCGCAGTATCCCGAGCTAAACTGCGGCCGGCGAGAAAATGAAATCAGATAAACATCGCGCATCTGCCAGGCGCCCAGCGCGCGCGCTTTGGGAAACACCGGACCCCGGTTGAAATACCAATTGGTCGGCTCCTCGGCTGCGCTCAACTTATCGGGTGGCACCACGAATTCAAGCTCCTTCTTCAAGCCCAGGAAGGTCGCGTTGAACCAGGTCGGCGGCAGTGGTATGCGCGAACCGTCGTCATAGTTGAAGTCGGCATTGGGAACTACCGGCGCGCAGCGCGAATTGGTCGACAGCCGCAGGACTCGGCGCAGGCTGGGGATGAAAGCGTAAGTAGCCGGAAAGCGTTCGGGATCGTCGAAATCGATCGCCAGCGAGGTCAGATACTGATTTTGGACCGGAAAGAGCTGTTGCGAGTATGAGGTGATGTACACGCCCTGTTCGCCGGGAGAATTTGGAATGGTCATCGGATAGCCGGGGTCGGTGTTGTGCATCAGGCTGTAATCCACCACCACCCCGGTGTGGTCGGAGCGGTTGCCGTAGCGATCGACCACGAACTGCTGCGGGTAGCGCACCAGGTAGATCGCCGGTACGTATTGGTAATAGGTGTCGTACATCAGTTTGTAAGCGATCAGTGGGTCATGCTCCAGATCCAGCTTGGCAAAGGGAAACGGTTGTCCGGCCACATAGTTGGCTAGCGCCCAGCCGCCGTTGGGTGATTTAACCAATCGTGCCTGACCGGCGTACTTCTCGGTGGCCGACCAGTATGAGGCGGGCAATGGATAACTGCGCGCCGGGCCGACCTCGATTTGCAGCCCCGGCGGCACGGCGGTGGTGGGGCTGTTGCTCATGAACATGTGCTGCAACACGTTGCTCATGAAGCCCCGGTAGAGTTGCCAGTTGGCCTTGGTGATGATGGTACCGCTTGCAATGGTGGTGGGGGCGGCAGGTGAGGCCGCGGCGATCGCACCCAACCCCAGCATCAGCACGAATAAACCGGTCGTTGTTCGCACGCCTCAGCTCCGGCGCAATTGTTGCCGCAGGCTCGCTTGCTCTTGCCGGCCCGCTCAGCGTAACGTCGCGCTGCGCGCCAGCAAGGGAAAGATTCGCCGCGGGTTGTGATGAAACAGCTCCAGCTTCTGCCCCTCGCTTAGAAAGTCAAATGCGTCGATTGTGGCCACCAGATCGTCGGCTGGCTTGCCCGTTTGCGGATTGACATCCGCCGTACCTGACCCCGGCGCTTCGGTGCCGAACGCCATCTGTTTAATTCCGCGCTGACGAATCGCCGCGGCCAAAAACCAGGGGTCGTAAGCGCAGGTATCAAAGAACAGATTGGCGCTCACGTCGGGCCGCGCCACTGCAGCCTCGCTGGGCTCCGGAGAGCCTCCCGAACCGCCTCGCCGTTCTCCGCTGGCCCGCACCAGGTTGCTCTCGATCCGCGGTTCATTGGCGTCGATTACATCGCCGGCGGCGACCAGCCGGCGCAGGGCTCCGCCACAATGACAGATTACGATCCGAAGCTCTGGAAAGCGGCGGAAGACCTCGCCCTGCTCCAACAGCAGGGTGGCTAAAGTTTCCTCGGTCAGGAAGTTGTACTGGTAAGAATGTTCGAGGCCGTCCAGGCGGGGATCGCGCGAGAAGGAAGGATGCACAATCAGCGTAGCCTGCAATTCTTCGGCCACGGCGTATAGCGGAAACCAGGCTTCGTCATTTATCCCAGGGGCGCTGCGGTCGGCGCCGGGGTCGGGATTGAGCAGCGCGCCCACGAATCCCAGCTCCTGCACACTGCGGCGCAGCTCAGTCACGCACCCTGCGATGTTCAAGGTCGGGGTTTGGGGCAATTGCGCCACTCCCACGAAGCGCTTGGGATGAAGTTGGCATTGCTCAAAAATCACTTGGTTGGTCAGGCGCGTCCAACGCTCGACCAGAAACGGCCGTTCCCAATGCATCATCGCCACTGGCCGCGGTGAAATCATCTGGATGTCGATGTTGCGCTCGTCCATGATGCGCAAATGGCGTCCCAGAGCCTGGGCCATCGCTTCAGGGGGGATTGTCAGCCCACCCCGCTCCGAGCGCAATGCGATCATATTGTAGGCATGGGCGCGAAAGTGCAGAGGGGTGGACATGTGACCGTGAACGTCGATCACGAGTTGGCCTTTAAACATTGCTTTCTCCCGACGGCGTTGTGGGGTGCCGCATAACCACCGCGTGCGGGCGTGCGCCGTGCCTACTGAAATTGATCACTTCTCGCTATCACGCCGCTCACCGGCGGGTCAATTCCGCCGCTGCGTGTCCATGCTTCCTGCCTGGCGTGATTCGAGCATCGCCAGCAGGCCGTAAAATGTGGTAGGCAATGGGACCTGAGACCCTGAATTTCAGGCCCTGCGGCCGTGAAGGATTCAAGCGATGGCAAGTTCGCATGATTTCGAGACCCTGACCGCCGTGGGCCCCGGCATGCCGATGGGCGCGCTGATGCGCCAATACTGGCTGCCCGCCGCGCTGTCCAGCGAATTGCCCGCTGACGGCGCGCCCCGGCGCCTGATGTTGCTGGGGGAGAAGCTAATTGCCTTTCGCGACAGCTCGGGCAGAGTCGGCGCGATGGACCATCGCTGCCCCCATCGATGCGCCTCGCTCTTCTTCGGGCGTAACGAACACGACGGCTTGCGCTGCGTCTACCATGGCTGGAAGTTCGATGTCGCGGGCAATTGCGTGGACATGCCCAACGTTCCGCCCGAATACGATTACAAAAGCAAGGTGCGCGCACGCGCCTACCAGGTCGCCGAACGCAATGGTGTGGTGTGGGTTTACATGGGCCAGCGCACGCCGGCGCCGCCGCTGCCCTTGATGGAAGCGCTGCTGATGCCGGCGGAGGAGATGACCATCAGTTTGACCCAGCGCGAATGCAATTACATGCAGGCGCTGGAGGGCGACCTCGACACCACTCACGTAAGCTTCCTGCACCTTGGCGGATTGGACCCCTCCCAGGTTGGACCCCACGAGGGCGATACCCGATTCAAAGTCGCCAACCGCAGCGCTGAACTCCACGTCGCCCGCGCGCCTTGGGGCACGACCTATGGCGCTCAGCGACGCGTCGATGACGCCATCTACTGGCGCTTCGGTCAGTTCGTATTTCCTTTTTGGACCATGATTCCCACCGGCCAGCTCGACAATTTCCTCTTTACTCGAGCCTGGGTGCCGATGGATGACACTCACACCATGGTTGTGACCTGGGTGTGGAAGAAGAGTTGGTGGCCGAATCTGCAGCGCAACGGCGCCGCCGCCGGCACCGAGTTGGCGCTGGACTATCTTCCCGACAGCAGCGATTGGTATGGGCGTGCTCGCCTGGCTGCCAATTCCGCCAACGACTATCTCATCGATCGCGAGGTCCAGCGCACGCGCAGCTTCTCCGGGATCAAGGGAATCATGCTTCAGGACCAGGCCGTGACCGAAAGCATGGGGCCGATCACCGGCCATGCCTTCGAGCACCTGGGCCACAGTGACGTGATGATTATCCAGACCCGCCGCCGTATGCTCGAAGCCGCGTCGGCTCTGCGCGAGCACGGTCAAATGCCGCCTGGCGTGGACGATCCCGAGGTGGCGCTGGGCGCGCGCGGTGGTCATTTCGTGCTCGATCGCGAACGCGATTGGCAGGTGGCTTATGGAGAACAGCTTGCCGCCGCGCTCAATCCCACCGGCCGTTTGCGTGTGCCGGCCGCGGCCATGAACCCCGGCTAAAGCCAGCTTAGGAACTTCGAAGCGAGTATCGTGCCGGCGATGCGGGAATTGACGCGCGCACGCTTGCGGCTGATGGCCAGCGTATGGGCGGTCATCATTTTGGTGTTCTCGCCCGCGATAAACGCCATCGGCATCTACCTGCTTCCTTTGGCGCGGGAATTCCATGCCGGCCGTAGCCAGGTGTCCCTAGTGGCCGCCGCGATGGCCGTCGCGATGGGAGTGGGAGCTCCCGCCGCAGGTTGGTTGCTGGACCGGATGGAGGTCCACTGGCTGATGGCCGCCGGTATCGTCATCACCGACTTGGGTTACCTGCTCGGCAGCCGCGTTGGTTCGTTGAACACGCTTTGCCTGGCTTTTGCACTGGTGGGTATCGGCCTGGCCGCCTGCACCCTGGTCCCCATCTGGGTGGTGGTGCTGGCCTGGTTCAAACACCGCCGCGGCTTGGCCTTGGGGCTCGCGGTCAGCGGAATTTCGGTCGGCTACCCGCTCTTCCCCCTGGTCGCCGCCCATCTCCTGCCCAATTACGGCTGGCGCACGGTGATGCGCTGGACGGTGGTTCCCAGCCTGCTGATCGCATTGCCGATGGTATTGGCTTGGATACGCCGTCATCCCCCGGGCGAGATGAGTGTGCAAGCGGGCGAGGAATTAGACGGCGTGTCGGCGCGCACGGCTTTGCTCTCCGGCGCCTTCTTAGCAATCGCGATCATGCATATGTCGATCATTCTCGCCTGGGATCTCTTCCGAATTCATCTGGTCGCCTACCTGGTCGGTACCGGGTTCAGCGAACGGGTGGCGGATTCGCTGTTGGGGCTGCAAGGGGGGTTCGCCATCGTCGGATTCCTGTTCAACGGATGGCTAGCTGATCGCTTCGGACCACGTTCGACCATGGTCGTGGGGTTCATCACCTTTGGTCTGGGGCTGTTCTGTCTGCGCCTGACCCATCCCAGCGCCGTGGGCTGGGTCCTGATGGTGATCTTCATGGTCTGCTATGCCAACGCCGGCGGCTTGGGCAACTTCACTTCGCTGATCGTGGTCAACACGATGGGGCCGCGGGCGTTGGGCACCCTACTGGGAGTGCTGAGCTTCCTTGGCTCGACCTTATGCCAATCCAGCGCACCGGTCATTTCCGGTAAGATTTACGATTATACGGGCAGCTATGCATTGGTCTTCGATCTGGCCGGCGTGCTGATCGCGGTGGGGCTGATCGCTACCGCGTTAATTCGTCCGCTCAGGGACTTGCAGCCGGCACCAGCCGAAATGCATCCGGCTGCCGCTGCCGCCCGCGACTGACGCGGCGCCATTCGTGGCGACGCACGCCCCTGCCCATTATCGACGCGCGCGCGTCCTCACTTGCGTTAAAAAAATCGCGCTCTCTTAGCCCATGGTCAGGAAGGTGCGAATGTCGGGCGCGGTCAGCTCGACCAGCTCGGGCGGGACCGCGAAGGCGCTGATCCGGCGCCAGTCCATACCCTTGGGATAGCGGATCGCCAAGCCGCGCACCTGGCTGAAATCGACGTTGGGGTCGCCGTGGCCGAAGGCCAGCTTGCCGCTTTGGCGGAACTCGCGCGCCGCTGCCAGCACCTGGCGGCGTACCCGGATAATGATCGAATCGCTACTACCCAGGTACTCGCGCGAGCGATCGACGATCGGGCCCATCGCCTCTTCGCAGACAAAATCCTCGTAGGTGAAGCTCTTGATCCCGCTCCAATGCCCTTCTTTCATGCGGGCGCGGTCCTGATGCCAGAGGTTGTCGATACTGCCCATGTCGGAGCAGAAGTTGTCCGGATCGCCCGAGCTGTTGTACAAATCGCGCGGCTCTTCGGTCATCGGCGTGTCGGGATGGTGGAACATGTACCACTGCGCGTTCCATTCGTCGTCGATCGGGATCGAGCAGATCATCAGCAGCCGTCCGCCCGGATAGGAGGGGATGAACGCGAACAGCGGCAACACGACTTCGCGGATGCGGGCGTAGATGGTGCCGTCGCCCAAATCGCGCAGGGCGGCCTCGCGAAAGCCGTAGGGTTTGGGCTCCAGCTCGAAGACTGGGGCCGGATTGGCGCCGGCAAAGCGCAATTCTCCGCCCGCCTTGACCTGGTAGGCGCGATGGAGGAAGCCCACATGGGCGGAGTCCAGGACCGCCTCCAGCCCTTGAAACCAGTTGCAATGCATGACCGCCCGCCGGGGTCGCGCGTGCTCGGAGGGCAACGCGTGCCATTCCCAATTGTAAAAGTGCGGCGGTTGTTGCCGGCCCAGATAGACCCAGATCACTCCGCCGGCCTCGCGCACCGGATAATGGCGCACCCGCACCTTGGCCGCAAATTCGGCGCGCCGCTCGGGCGGTTCGGAGGGCACCTCCACCACCTTGCCCGATACATCGATTTTCCAGCCGTGGAAGATGCAAGTAAGCGCGTTGTATTCGTTACGTGCCAGGGCCAGCGAGGTACAGCGATGGGGACAGCCCTCGTCGAAAAAGCCGACTCGGCCGTCACTTGCGCGAAAGGCGACGAAATCCTCACCCATCAGACGCACCCGCACTGGCGCGCCGTCGGGCTCCAGCTTGGCCGCACGTACCGCGGGCAACCAGTATTCGCGTAGAAAATCTCCCATCAGGGTGCCCGGTCCGACGCGCGTCAGCAGGTCGTTTTCCGCAGGTGTCATCATCTCGCCCGCTCTCCTCTCGGACGCGCGCCCGATGAACGCGCGCCGCTACGGGCCACGATATCATCGAAATGCTCCAGGGACTCAAGCCCAAAGATGGTCCAGCGGCGCAGACCGGAGCGGCGAGCAGGATGCGGAGAATAGGGGGCGCACTACCGGATCCGGGTTAGGCCGGGCAGAAGCTCGCCTAGGCCGCCGGTGATGAACTCGACCGCGACCGCGGTCAGAATCAGCCCCATCAAGCGGGTCACGACGTTGATTCCAGTCAGCCCCAGCAGTTTTCGGATCGGCGTGGCTAACCGTAACGCAAACCACATCAAGCCACTCACTACCAGGCTGGTCGCGGTCAAAAAGGCGAGATCCAGCCAGCTAGTGGATTGGTGGGCAAAAATAATCACCGTGCTGATCGCGCCCGGCCCCGCGATCAGTGGGATGCCCAACGGGACCACCGCGATGGCGGCGCGGTGGGCCGCTTCATCGGCCTCGCCTGGGGCATAACGCACCTCGCTGGGCCGCGCCTGCAGCATCGCGATCGCCATTAACATCACGATAATGCCGCCGGCGACCCGAAAGGAAGCAACGCTGATGCCGAACATGGCCAGGACCGGCTCGCCCAGATAGACCGAGATAATCAGGGTCAGGGCGGCGGTGAGCACGGCGATATTGACGGCATGCTTGCGCTCGCTGATGGTGTGATGGCTGGTCAGGCTGATGAAAATGGGCAGGTTGCCGATTGGGTCGGTGACCACGATCAAAGCCGTGGCAATCTGCGCGCACATGCTGCGATCCCACATGATCTGGGCCTCCAGGGTGGGCGAGTTATCAGCCCTCCATGCTGGCATGGCGCCAGCGTGCCAAGCCAATAGTCGGCCCCGGGCGCTGGACTCGTGCCATGGCTCGTGTGGTAATTTCTCCAGTTATGACTACCAGCCTTGCGGCCGTGCAAATCGCGGCCAAAGCTACCGAGTTGCGCCAATTTCCGCTACCCGAGATCCCGCCCGACGGCGGACTGTTGCGGGTGGTCAAGGCGGGAATTTGTGGCAGCGACGTTCCGATGTATGCCGACCCCAGCCGCGCTCCACGCATCCTGGGCCATGAGAACGTAGGGACCATCGAAGCTTTGGGACCGTTGGCGCGCGATCGTTGGGGCGTGCAGGAAGGCGACCTGGTGGCGCTGGAAGAATATTTACCATGCGGCCATTGCGCGGATTGCCGCTCGGGGGAGTATCGGGCCTGTGCCGAGACCGATTTAAAGAGCAAAAACGCGCTGCGCTACGGCTCGACCTCAACCACGGTCTGGCCCGCGCTGTGGGGCGGCTACAGCCAATTCCAATTTCTGCATCCGCGCGCGGTGTTGCACAAGGTTCCCGCCGGGGTATCGCCCCGCTTGGCCGCGATGGCCTTGCCCTTGGGCAACGGCTTCCAATGGGCCTACCTCGACGGCGGGGCGGGCCCGGGACAGGTAGTTGTGGTGCAGGGGCCCGGCCAGCAGGGGCTGGCCTGCGTGGTCGCGGCCAAAGTCGCCGGGGCACGCATGGTGATCGTAAGCGGCTTGGCACGCGACGAGCATCGCTTGGAAGTTGCCCGCCAGCTGGGCGCCGATCATGTCGTGGTGGTCGACCGCGAGCCGCTGCGCCCGCGAGTCGAGGAGCTGACTGGGGGTGAGATGGCCGACCTGGTGTTGGACGTCTCCTCGGGCGGTGCGCGCGAAGTTATCAATGGCGGGATTGAGTTGTTGCGCAAGCGTGGCCGCTTGATCGCGGCGGCCGGCAAGCAACGGCCGTTGGACGGCTTCGATCTCGACACCGTCAGCCGCAAGCGGCTGACCCTGCGCGGCGCCCGCGGCCACAGTTTCCACGCCGTCGAGTTGGCCCTGCAATTGATGACTCAGAACCGGGTCCCCCTGGAAGCGATGTCCACCCACGAATTCGGACTGGGCGGAGTCGATGAAGCCTTGCGCCTGGTAGGCGGCGAGAAGGCCCCGGCGCAGGCTATTCACGTCACCATCGATCCCTGGCAAAACTGAAAGCCGGGGCGAATCTGCGGAGAGCACCATGCTGAAGCCGGAAGAAAACGAACGCCTGACCCGGGTCGGGGCGGGCACTCCGATGGGCCGTCTTTTGCGTCGTTACTGGCTGCCCGCCGCGCTATCTGAGGAGCTGCCCGAGCCCGACGGTGCGCCGGTGCGGGTGCGGATGCTGGGGGAAGATTTGATCGCTTTTCGTGACAGCGAGGGCAAAGTCGGGCTGCTGGAGGCTTATTGCCCCCATCGGCGCGCGCCGCTATTTTTCGGCCGTAACGAGAATTGCGGTTTACGCTGCGTTTATCACGGTTGGAAATTCGATCGCACCGGGGCTTGCGTGGACATGCCCTCGGAGCCACCCGAAAGCAATTTCAAAGACAAGGTAACCATCACCGCCTACCCGGTTTGGGAGGGCGCAGGGATGGTGTGGGCTTATATGGGACCGCCCGAGCTGATGCCAGCGCCGCCTGACTACGAATTGGTACGGGCACCGGCCAGCCATCGCTGCGTCTCTAAAACCATTGAGCATTGCAACTGGTTGCAGGCACTTGAAGGTGGCTTGGACACCTCCCATTCCTCCTTTCTGCATAACAACCGGCTGGGTGACCACGGCGCCTTGCGCAGTGCCGATACCGCACCCCGGCTGGAAGTCGAGCGCACCGATTACGGCTACACCTATGCTGGGATCCGTAAGGCCGGTTCGCGCCACTATGTTCGGGCTTATCACTATGTGATGCCGGCGCAGCAGATGCGCGGGCGAGTCTCGGCCTGGCGAGGGGGTGGACTTGAGGAAATTCCCACCCTCAATGGCCATATCTGGGTGCCGCTCGACGACTACACTACCGCGGTTTACAACTGGATGTACGCCTACAACCCCGAGATTCCGCTCAGCCGCGAATTCGTGCTGGCCACCGAACAACAATTTGGCCGTGCTCCCGAGGATCTGATTCCAGGCACGTTCGAACTCAAGCGCAATCTGGCCAACAACTTCATGATCGATCGTCAGGCGCAAAAGACCCGCACCTTTACCGGAATCGAGGGCATCAACACCCAGGACTTCGCGGTGCAGGAAGGGATGGGGCCCATAGTCGACCGCTCCAAGGAGCATCTAGGCAGTAGCGACCGCGCGATTGCGGTTATGCGCCAACTGTTACTGGAGGCGGTTGCCGCAGTGGAACGAGGAGAAGCCCCGCGCGGGGTCGATCCGGTTACTTATCGCGACGTGCGCCCTGTGGACTTGGTGGTCGAGCTGACTGGCCCCTGGCGCGAAGTTCTCAAAGAAGAGATGAGAGCAAAGTTCTAACCGGCTTTTGTTTCGGTCGTTTTTGCGAGGAGAGGATTGGCAGGTGGGCTTTACGTTGAATCGTTCCAACCCTCGAAGAGGAAGCTGATGATAGATTTGGAGCAGGCGGCGCGGGCTGCGATCGATGCGATTCGCGCGGCTGCGATAGCCGCCGGCTTTGTGGTCGCCATCGCGATTACTGACGACCACGGTGACCTAGTCGCGGCGCAGCGCATGGAAGGGTGCCGGCCGCGTTGGATGCGCGCCTCGCTGCGTAAGGCCCATACCGCCGCGGTGATGGATCGCGACACTCAGGACTTTCACGCTGAAATCGTGCGCCGCCAGATTGATATCGCTTACTACGGCGACGAGCTCTTTACCGCTCTGCCTGGGGGAATTGTGGTTCAGGTGGAGGGACGCACAGTGGCGGGCATTGGAGTAACCGGTCCCACCCAGGGTCGCGACATCGAGTTGGCGCGTCACGGTCTGGCTGCCTTCGGTGCTGCGCTGGGAAATCAGAAGCCTTGACGCCGCCAGTCTCACTAGCTTTTGCCAAGTATGCGCGCCGGCGCGTGCCATGCTTTTCAACTCGGGGCTGCCTGCTTTAAGCATTCAATTTGACCTTGCACTTAATTGGCCGTGCGTGATATTTATGGACGTCCAGCAGTGCCGGTTTGAGGGGGCTTTCGCTAACACGGTTGTTGTCGAAATCCCGGCTTCGTCCGCAAGCTGAGACGCGCGGTATTGGCAGGACGCATCGGCACACGGTCGCGGAGACGCGCGGCACCGCGGCAGGGAATCAAGAGGGCCACAGATGAGCATGCGCAGGACTGGATATATTTTAAGCGCCGAGGACAGCGCCAACGATCAGGCGCTGATGCAGATGGTGTTGGCCGAAAGCGAGGCTGACTGCGATTTGGTATTCGTCGATGATGGCGTGCAGGTCTTGGATTTCCTCTATCGCCGGGGGCAGTTTGCCAATCGTCAACGCGCCAACCCGCTGGCTATCCTGCTCGACATCAAAATGCCTCGACTCACTGGGATCGAGGTCCTACGTCGGCTCAAACAGGACCCTGATTTTCGCACTATTCCAATTATCATGTTCACCTCCTCGGGCGAGCGGCCGGATGTCGAGAGTTGTTACAATCTGGGTGTCAACGCTTACGTGGTCAAAGCCATGGACTTCGATCAATTCAGTGAAAGCCTCAAAGTCCTGCGACATTTCTGGACCCAAATCAATCAACCTCCTACCGTCGCCGGTTGAATGCGTCGGGCAACCGGCGCGGCCGGCGCCGGTTCCAGCTCGAAGGGGAACGAAATCTTCGCCAATCTGACCCGGGCCGCTTAAGAAGCTCGACGCGCTGACTGCTGGAGCCTGCACAGTAATTGCGTGACGGGGCTTTTTCGCATTCTGCCAGGTACGAAATAGGTGGGCTGAAGGTCGTTACCGCGCCTGCGGTCAGGGGTTGACCCTTAAGATTAATTTAAGGTTTTATCTTACAGGGTCGACCATCCAGGGGAGCGTTGCGGAAATGGACCAATTGACCATCGGGAAGGTCGCGCGCAAGGCCGGTCTTCGGACCTCGGCGATTCGTTACTACGAGCGGCACAAGATTCTTCCTCCTTCCTCGCGGATGCCCAACGGTTACCGGGTCTATCGTGAAGATACCGTGGAGTTGCTGCAGTTTTTGCAGCGGGCGCAGGCTTTTGGGATGACCTTGCGGCAAATTCGCGAACTCATGCAGCTCACTAATCAGGGTGGCGCGCAATGCGACCGGGTACAGGACTTGGCCCGCCATCACTTGCGCGAGGTTGACCAAAAAATCCAGGCCTTGGAGAGTCTACGCACTCAGCTGAAGGTGCTGCTGCGCAAATGTTCGGCTCGCCGCACCAATCAAGCTTGTCCGTTGGTCGAGGGCACGGTCGCGAACTGAAGCTGCGTAGGGTCGCCTGGAGCGGGCGCGGCGGCGCAGCCAGGCGAACCACAACTTACCGCTGTCCAGGCCCCAATGTGAGGCGCGGCGCAATGGATGTCGTTAGTCCGATCATCAAGCGGTGGCAGCAGGCCGCCGTCGATAGCGAGCGGTTTTGGGCCGAGGCTGCCCAGGCGGTACATTGGTGGCGGAGCTGGGACCGGGTCTTCGAGCCGCAGCCGCCCGCCTTTCGCTGGTTTAGCGGTGCCACCACCAACCTTTCCTATAATTGTCTGGACCTGCAAGTCGCGCGCGGGCGCGGCGGCCACGCCGCCCTGATTGCCGAGCATGAAAGCGGCACCCGCCGCGTGCTGACCTACGCCCAACTGCTTTATGAGGTGAAGAAAGTGGCGGCCGCGTTGCGAGCAGCGGGAGTCAAAGTCGGCGATCGAGTCGCGATCTACATGCCTACGATGCCCGAGGCGATCGTGGCGATGTTGGCTATCACCCGCATCGGCGCCATTCACCTGGTGGTCTTCGCCGGCTTCGGCAGTAGCGCTCTGGCCGAGCGCTGCCGCCTGGCTGACGCCAAAATTCTGTTGGCCGCCGACACCACCATGCGAAAGGGGCAAATGGTGGATCTGTGGCGGATCGTCAAGGAATCCTTGCGCGAACCCAACTGCCCAGTGCGGAAAATCGTCCTTCTGTCGCGTGCCGAAACCCCGCCTGATCTCCGGCCCGGGCGCGACCAGAGTTGGGCGGAGTTCATAGCCCAGGGCGAGGGCCATTCCAGCGACTGGGTTGCGATGGAGGCTAACGAACCGGCCTATGTGCTACCCACCTCGGGCACCACCGCGTCTCCCAAGCTGGCGGTCCATAGCCATGGCGCCTACCAGGTCGGGATTCGCAGCACGGCGGCGTGGTGTTACGGCCTCAAGCCCGAGGATGTGTGGTGGGCGATGTCCGACATTGGGTGGGTCGTGGGCCACAGCTTTATCGTTTATGCGCCGCTACTGATTGGTTGTACCACCGTCGCATTTGAGGGCGCGCTGGATCATCCCGGGCCGCAGACCTTCTATCGTCTGATCGCCCACAACCGCGTCACTGCACTCTTCACCGCTCCCACCGCGGTGCGAATGCTTATGCGAGCCGGGCTGGAACCGGCGCGTGGGTTTGATCTGGAGTCGGTTCAACGCATCTTTTGCGCGGGCGAAGCGCTCAACGTTCCGGCCTGGCAATGGTTGCAGCGAGACGTGTTCGAGGACCGGGTTCCGGTCATGGACCATTGGTGGCAGACCGAAACTGGCGGGCCGGTAGTAGGCAATCCCTACGGGCTGCATCTGTTACCCATTAAGCCCGGTTCAGCCGGTATTGCCTTGCCCGGCTTCGAGGTCGAAGTGCGCACTGTGGAGGGCGAGCGATGCGCCCCCAACGAAAAGGGTATTTTGGTAATCAAGCGACCCTTTCCCGGCTTGACGGCTACGATCTGGAACGATCCCCAACGCTACGCCCGCGACTATTGGGAACGCATCCCGGGGGTCTATTTCACCGGCGACGCGGCCCATATCGATGAGGACGGATACGTCTGGTTCAGCGGGCGGGCCGACGACATCATCAAGGTGGCCGGCCATCGGATCGGCACGGTGGAGGTCGAAACCGCCTTTTTGGAACATTCCGCGGTAGCGGAATCCGGAGTGACTGGACAACCCGACGATCTGCGCGGGGAATTGATCGCCGCGTTTGTCGCGCTCAAGCCCGGTTTCGAGCCTTCCATCGCTCTGGAACGCGAATTGCGGCAGACCGTGCGCAATAAACTGGGAGCGGTGGCAGTCCTGGGCCCGATCAATTTTGTCGCTATGCTGCCCAAGACCCGTAGCGGCAAGATCATGCGCAGGGTCCTCAAGGCGGTGGTTCTCAACCGCGATCCCGGCGATATTTCTACCATCGAAGATGAGGGCTCGGTGGAGGATCTGCGTGCGGCCTGGCAGCGTATGCGCGTGGACCTGGGCGAGCGCACCACCCAATAACTTTCACGACGAGACGCCCGCCGTCATCACCCGCTGAGATTCAGTGGCGCGGGAGCTCCTGCCTGTGCTAGCGACCGTAAGGCACACCAGCCTTCGAGCTTCGCGGCAATTACTAGAGCCTGTATTGGGCTAACGCTCGCCACGCTTATTGTCTTTGGCAAACGGGGTTTCGCCGACTAAGCTTGCCTGACTGTCTCAGCAAGGACGACAACGATGCCCAACCATGCAGCCGCTCAAGCGGCCCAAGAAGTCTGGAATCTCAGCGCGATCCAAGTCGCGGCCAGGATTCGGGCCGGTAGCCTTCGCGCCGAGGAGTACGCCGCCCAACTGCTCGAGCGGCTGGATCGCTATCAGGTCCTCAATCTGGTTACCTGGATCGATCGGGCACGCCTGCTTGAGCAGGCGCGCGCCGTTGACCGCAGGCGCGAACAGGGTTTGCCGCTGGGACCCCTGGCCGGACTGCCGATTATCATCAAGGACAATATTGATACTGTCGGCTTTGCCACTTCCGCTGGCACGCCCAGCCTCAAGGGTTATCGCCCCGCGAGCGATGCGCCGGTGGTCCAAGCGCTACTCCAAGCGGGGGCGCTGGTCTTCGCCAAGGCCAACATGCACGAGCTGGCTTTGGGCGGAACCTCCTCCAACCCGACTTTCGGCTTCGTCAAGAATCCCTATGACCCCGACCGGGTGCCCGGCGGCTCCAGCGGCGGGACGGCCGCCGCGATCGCGGCCCGGGTTGTGCCCGCCGGGCTGGGCACGGACACGGCCGGTTCGGTGCGGATGCCGGCGGCAGTATGCGGCATCGCGGGCTTGCGCCCCTCCACCGCACGCGGCCGTAAAGCCTACTCAGCTCAAGGGGTGGTACCGCTGACCCTGCGCTTTGATACGATCGGCCCGATGGCGCGCACGGTGGCCGAGGTGGCCCTGCTCGATAGCGTCATTACCAGCCGGCCGCTGCCGTCCCCGGCGCGCTTGGCGGGTCTGCGGCTGGGGCTGCCACGCGGCTTCTACTGGCGCGAGATCGATTCCCAGATCGACAGCGTCATCGAGCGTGCACTCGGCCGCCTTGGCCGGGCCGGGGTAACGTTCGTCGACGTTGACATGAACGATTTGCTGGTGGCCGCCAGCGACGCCTTCTGGACCCTGTCGTGCGAGTCCAGCCAGGATCTCACGGATTTTCTTGCCGCTAACCATCCCCAGCTCTCGCTAGCGGAGGTGGTGGCGCAGGTAGCCAGCCCCGACGTTAAGGTCTTACTTGCAGCGCGCGACGAGCCTCGGTCCTCGGCGCTGTTGGTCCGTGCGCGCGAACTCTATGACACGATCGGCAACGCCTACCGCCGGGTCTTTGAGCTCAACCGGCTGGATGCCTTGCTGTTTCCGACTGTGCCCTTTGTCACCCACCCAATCGCGCGGCCGGCCCAGGGCCGCCTGATTCGCAACACCGTGCCTAGCGGAATGTTCGGCACTCCGGGGCTCAATCTCCCGGTGGGGCTTACCTCCGACCAGATGCCAGTCGGGATGGAGTTGGAGGGGTTGCCCGGCGGCGACGCTCAGCTACTGGGGCTGGGGCTCGCGCTGGAAGGGGTTTTGGGGCCTTTGCCGGCCCCGCGATAAATTAAGCTCTCTAATGCAAAATTGGCGTTTTGAGCAAAATTTTTCATTAGCCAACGAACCCAGATTGCGCTAATAAATTGGCACGATGGGGTTTTCGGCCGTGGCCATGGCCGTTAGAACTCCCATCTCCCTTGGGAGATGAAGCGGCAGGCTGGGGCGTAGGGCAGCCGAGGAAGCCGCGCGAAGTTCGTGGGGGTGTCATTCGCGCGGCGTGGGCCGGCGCGTTGGCGGGTAACCCCCCCTGAGCTAACGCGTCGGCCGCACCGCTGTGAACCAGAGCATTTACGCCGCGACTTGCAATCTCGTCCTGTAACTCGGGCAGGAGCCGGGCGGCTCTATTCCAGGCTAGCGGCGGTTTCTAAAACCGCCGGTTGGCGCCGGCCACTGACTTCGTGTCCGGCATCAGCCGCCAGTGGTACGAAGAGCAACACCGCGACCAGCGGTAAAAGCGAGATCAGCAGCAATGCTGGCGCGATCTCATGCACGCTCAGGACCGTGCGGCCGTGCAGGCTCAGGCCAAGGTGCAGAATCATCGCGGCCAGGGCAACCCCGAAGCTGAAGGACAACTGCTGCGCCATGGTGGCGAAGGTGGAGGCGTGGCTGGTCAGGCGTGAGGGGACATCGGCATAGCACAGCGCATTGAGGCTGGTGAATTGAAGTGATTGGAAAAATCCGCCGAGCAGCAATACCACGGCGATGACGCTGTGCGGCGTCGTGCTGGTGAACAGGGCGCAAACGCCGATGGAGATCGCGCTGAGCAAGCCGTTAACGATCAGCACCGGGCGAAAGCCGAACGCGCGCACTACTGGATGGACGCTAAATTTCATCAGGAAGGCGCCGCTGGCGTTGGCGAAAATCAGTAGCCCGGACAAAAACGGACTCAAGCCGAAGGCGATTTGCAGCAGCAGGGCGAGCAGAAAGGGCATCGCGCCCATGCCCATCCGAAACAAGCTGCCGCCGGTGTTGGCGGCCTGAAAGGTTGGTATCGCCAACAAGGCCAGCGATACGATCGGGTCCTTGACCCGTCGGGCGTGACGCACGTAGAGCGCAGTCAAGAGCAAGCCGGCCGCCATAGCAAGCCCGATCAGCCAAGGCGCGACCACGCCGCGACCCACGGTCTCAAATCCGAAACTCAATCCGGCCAGTCCCACGCCGGTCAGCAGGAAGCCGCGGATATCTAGGCGGGGGACCACGGTGGGCGGTAGGTCGTCGATAAACAACGTGACCAGGATTAGGCCCAGGATGCAGATCGGTACGTTGATATAGAAAATCCAGCGCCAGGAGTAGTAGGTGACGATAAAGCCTCCCACCGGCGGTCCCACCACCGGCCCCAGCATCGAGGGTACGGTGAGGTAGGACATCGCTTGTACCAGGTCGGCCTTTTGCACGCTGCGCAGCACCACTAGCCGTCCTACCGGCGTCATCATGGCGCCGCCAAAGCCCTGCATGACGCGGAACACCACCAACTCGGGCAAGGACTGCGACATCCCGCATAACATCGAGCCCAAGGTGAACAGAACGATGGCGCAGCGAAAGACTTTGCGCGCGCCGAAGCGATCGGCTACCCAGCCGCTGATCGGGATAAACACCCCCAAGCTCATCAGGTAGGCGGTAATCGCCAGGTTCAGGGTGATCGGGTTTTCGTGCAGCGAGCGCGCCATCGCAGGCAGTGCGGTCACGATCACCGTGGAATCCAGCATCTCCATGAATAGGGCACAGCCAACGATCAGAGGCACCACGAAGTAGGACATTGGCTTGGGGCCACTGTGTACTGAGGGCTGGGGCAAATTATCCAGGCTCATGCGTCCTCAAGTATCCGGAAGCCGCGCCGATGAGTCGAGTTTCAAACCTTTTTCGCCTGATCGGGGCCCAGCTTCACCGCGCTGCCTCGATCGGGTTACCATTAAAGTTTGAGCCTAGAGCAAACCTTTTTCAGGAGAATAGGCAGGATGGCCGCATACGCCGCCATTGTGGTCGGCCCAGGACAGGGTGGTAATCCGCTCGCCTATAAGCTGGTCGTTCACGGCTGGTGAGTCGCGCTTATCGAGCGCAACCAGCTCGCTGGCGCCTGCGTCAACGCCGGCTGCACCCCCACCAAAACCATGGTCGCTAGCGCCCGGATAGCCCGCTATGCGCGCAATGCGATGCGCTGGGGCGTGCGATACGGACCGGTGGAGGTCGATATGGCCGCGGTGGTCGCGTGCAAGCAGCGGATCGTCGCGCGCTGACGCGCCGCTCACGAGCGTATATCGCCCGGCGGCCCAACCTGACTGTGATTACGGCCACGCGCGTTTCACCGCGCCCCATCGCCTGCGGGCGCGGGACAGCAGTTAGAGAGCGATCGAATCTTTATCGATAGGCGCGCGGCCAGCGCTACCATCCCTGGTGGGGCTGGCGGATGTGCAATATCCAACGTTCATTAACACACCCCCCTAATCACAACCTCGACCTTAGCCCTCTCTCCCCCTTTGGCGCGGTTCTGAATACGGTTGCTGCTAGGCCTTGAAGCTGGGGCGCTGCGCCATCTCGGCAAACCAACGGTTGAGATGGGTCAGCTTGGGGTCGATCGCGACATTGGCTCGCGGGGCCAGCATCAAGGCCACGGTCAAGGTGATGTCGGCAATCGAGTATTCGTCGCCGGCGATGAAACGGCGTTGGGCCAGTTCTCGGTCCAGCCATTGCAGCCGCGGCATCAGATGGCCGCGCTCGACTTCGCCATACTCGGGCACCTGATGTACGCGGCCTTTGAAGAAATCGCTCTGGTTGCGAAAGATGTTGGTGATGGTTTCGAAGATGTAGAGCTCGGTGCGCCGCTGCCACATTTCCACGACTGCCATGTTCTTGGCGCCGCGGCCGAAGAGCGCGGGCTGCGGATGGGTTTCCTCGAAGTAGCGGCAGATCGCTACCGTCTCGGCGATGTTGGTGCCGTCGTCCAGCTCTAGCACCGGCACGCCTCCCATCGGATTGATCGCCAGAAATTCCGGAGTGCGGCTGGCGCCCTTACTCAAGTCCATGTCAACGGTGGGCACCTGGATATTTTTTTCCGCCAAAAAGATGCGTACACGGCGGGGATTGGGGGCAGTGACGCTATTGTAGAGCTTCATCGGGGTCTCCTTGAAAGCCGCCGCTATCGGCGCCAGCTCTCTTGCGCGCATTACGCTAGGTCGAGGAGATGAAGTCAAGCCGCAGCGCCCCTGTCGCGCCGGTACTCCAGCCAAATGCCGATGCGGTAAAGCCAACCGGTGCTGGGTCGCGCCTCGGCGCTGTGCTATTTTCTGGGTAAATCCAGCCAAGTGTGACGTTTACTTGCCGTTAACTCTGGGGAGGAACGTGGTGCGGAACACAAATCAAGCGCGGAAGTTAAGCTGCGCAGTAATAGCGCTGCTAATGGGGTCGTCGCTGCTGGCGTTGACCGGCACGGGCGCGCACGCGGCCCAACACGGCGATAAGAAGGCGGGGACTGGCCAGCCTACGATGGCGCAGGCGGCGGCGCTGTTTGAAAAAATCGCTGCGGGTATCCCCGGCGGCGACATCCCCCCGTGCCGCAACTTGGCCGATCCCTATCCCGAATTCAACGGCGTCGCGGTTGATCCTGTCAACAACATCGTTCTGTTCAGCGACACCAATCTCAAGAGCCTACTGGTTTATCCCCGCACCGCGGGTTCGGCCCACTCCGGCGCGATTACGCCGCCGCTGCGGCAGATCCTGGGACCTGCGACCTATTTGTCGTTTGCCTGCGGGGTTGCCTTGGATCCTCGGCATAAAACTATCTACGCCGGTGAGAACGATGTCGGCGACGATATCGCTTCTTTTCCTTACAGCGCCAACGGCAACTATCCGGCGCGTACTCTGGCCACGCCCCATGAGGTCTACGGCCTGGGCCTCAGCTTCAAGCTGGGTCAGGAAGCGATCACGGTCGAACAGGACGACCAGATCGTATTTTTCAAATTGGGTGCCACTGGCGCCGCGCCGCCGTTGCGTGAAGTGCGCGGGGAGCGCACCGGACTGGCCGATCCGCATGGCTTGTTCTGGGATGACGCCCACGACGAAGTGGTGGTGACCAATCATGGCAACTGGGCACGCGGCGCCTGGGATCCCGACTACCAGGGTGGGGGCCATTATCAGCCGCCTTCGGTGGAGGTTTTCGCCGCCGACGCGCAAGGCGATGCCAAGCCGCTGCGAGTCATCTCAGGACCCAAGACTCAACTCAATTGGCCTGCCGGGGTGTCGGTTGCGGGGGATGAAATCGCGGTTGCCAACATGGCGGGCGCTTCGGTCACCATCTACCGCCGTACCGCTTCCGGCGACGTTGCTCCACTGCGCCAGCTCGAAGGGCCCAAAACCGGCATCACCATTCCCATGGGAGTGGCGTTCGATCCGGTCAATCATGAGTTGTGGGTGGCCAACTTCGGACATACCGGTCTGGTCTTCGATGCTGGCGCCAACGGCGACGTGGCGCCCAAGCGGATCATTCGCAACGCCCCGGCGGGCACGCCGGTGGCCGGATTTGGCAATCCGATGGCGATGGCCTTCGATACCCGCCGCCAAGAATTGCTGGTGCCCAATTGAGTGAGCGATCCGCGGATCGCGGCGTTTGCCAGGTTGGCAAGTGGGAACAGCGAGCCCCTGCGGATTATCCAGGGACAAAAAACCAAGATTACGCGCGCGGCGCATGGTATTACCTACGACCCAGGGCGCGATGAAATTATCGCCAGCGAACCGCTGGCCGCGGCGATTCTGACCTTTCCGGGCGGCGCAGATGGTCAGGTGGCGCCGATTCGGGTGCTGCAAGGTCCGCATACCCAGTTGCATCGGCCCTATCAGGAAGTGGTCGACGATGTGCACAAGGAATTGATCGTCGCCGATGACGTGAGTAGCGCGATCCTGGTCTTTCCCTGGGATGCCAATGGCGATACACCCCCCTTGAGGGTTATCCAGGGGCCCAAAACCGGCATGAAAACCGTGGTCGGCGTGGGGGTCGATCCGCAACGCAACCTGATTGTGGCAGCGGCCGACCGCGGGCTCTACACCTGGGATCACCAGGGCGGCCTGTACATCTTCAATCGCACCGATAACGGCAACGTGGCTCCACGGGCGGTAATCGCAGGGCCGCACACCGGGATCAGCAGCCCGTGGCATCTGGCGCTTTACCAAGGCAAGATTTACGCGGCTATCTCGCGCGCGGTGGGCGTAGGCGGCGAGTACATCCGACCCTATGATCGCAGCGGCTATCTGCCTAAACCCGGATGTAAAGGGCCGCCCAATCTGATCGGTGGGCCGTTGGGCTTCGTGGGGGTCTGGTACTTGACCGACAACGGTGACGTTCCGCCGCACGCCATTCTCAAGGGAACGCGTGCACCGCATCCATCCAGCATCGCGATCAATCCCGCCGAGGGCGAAATTTATACTGGCGAGCGCGATACCAACGGTGTGTATGCCTTCATCGTGCCGCGCTTTTTCTCTGGCGGCGACGGTTTCACCCCCGGCGATCGCTGAGTTAACGGAGTGAAGGAGGCGACTTGATGCCATCCCAGGCCCCGGTCGTAGATCTAAAGAAAGCCAAAGACGCAGCCGAACAGGTGATGGGTGACGTCAGCGGCATGGCGCTGGGGGCGCTGTGCTTTATCGGCGATCGGCTGGGCTTGTTCAAGGTCCTGGCTGACGACGGCGAGCTGACGGTGGAGCAACTGGCGGCGCGCTGCGAAATCAACCCGCGCTACGCTCGCGAATGGCTGGGCGCGATGGTCGCCGCTGGCTATGCGCAATACCGGCCCGCCGACCACACCTACTGGCTGACCCCCGAATACGCCACGGTGTTGGCCGACGAGAATTCGCCATTATTCGTAGGTGCCTATTTTGCCCTGGTGCAGGGCGCGGCCAGTGTCGCGCCCAGGGTCGCCGAAGCCTTCAAGAACGGGGGCGGAGTGGCCCAAACGGAATATCCGCCCTGGTTTTACGAAGCGGTCGAACGCAACTCGCGCGTGCGCTACCGCCATAAGCTCTTGAGCAAGTGGCTGGCCGCAGTGCCGGGCGCAATGGCTGCGCTGCAAGCCGGCGGGCTGGCCGCCGATGTGGGCTGCGGCGGGGGCCATGCCGCGATCATGATTGCGCGGGGCTTTCCCAAAGCCCGCGTGATCGGTTACGACGTTCATGCCCCCTCGCTGGAACGGGCTCGTCAAAACGCCGCTGCGGCAGGCGTGAACGATCGTGCCAGCTTCGAGCTCGACGATGGCAGCCATCTGCCCGCGGCGACCTTCGACTTGATAACCACCTTCGACGTGGTCCACGATTCGGTTGACCCGCTGGGGCTGATGCGGGCTATCCGCCAGGCCCTCAAGCCCGCGGGCAGCTACCTGATGCAGGAAATCAAGCTCTCCGGCGAGCCGCAAGATAATATCGGTCGCCTGGGTAAGATCGGCTATTCGATGAGTACATTGTACTGTATGACGACCTCGCTGGCAC
The DNA here is from genome assembly GCA_035294265.1 of Candidatus Binataceae bacterium. Lineage (NCBI taxonomy): Bacteria > Candidatus Binatota > Binatia (SeqCode) > Binatales (SeqCode) > Binataceae (SeqCode) > Binataceae bacterium (SeqCode). Next base: position 4,448 of record DATGLK010000060.1, on the reverse strand, counting down.
ACGATGGTGCGGGTATCGGGGTGGCGATGGGTGAGGTCAAGGCGCGGGAGTTGGCGACGGCCGCCGGCTTCAGCGCTTTTATCCACCTGCCGGTGGAAGACGACTTCGCGGTGTTGTATGAATTGCGCCCATAGCAGCGCCAGGTGGGAGCGTCGGCCCCGGTCTCCTGTTGCCCCCGCGATTTTCGAGCCATTACTTCGCCAGCGGCGAAGATAGAACCCCAGATTTGCGCGATGGTCTCCGTCGATCACTTCCGCCGCCTGTGTGCATTGCCAACCCACTGAACATTGGAGAGGTTACCCCGCGCGTTGCAACTCGGTTTCGTAGGCGCAGACCTCGTTCCAGCTAGGGCGATAAAAAAACAGACCCTGACCTTGATCGTAGCTGCGGGCGCGCAAAAACAGGTAGAGTAGGCCGCCGAAGCGCTGTTCGTAGGTGCGCTTTTCGCGCACTCCCAGCCAGCGCAACACGCCCACGGTATAGATCATGGCCTGCAGGCTGTAATGGCGGTTGACGTGGGCGGCCAGCGCGGCGGGCTCGTAGCTTGCCAGATGATCGCTCTTCCAGTCGGCGAAATAGACCTGCCCCTCATGCTCGAAGATCAGATCGACAAAGCCCTTGAAGTAGCCCCGCTCGACACGCCAGCCCGAGCCGTGCGGATTGCCCAACAAGGCATGCTCAGGTTCGGGGATGGGAAAGACAAACTCCATCTCGCGGCGCGCGCGCAATTCGCACAGTGGTGGCAGCATGCGTGCTCCCGGTAGTTCGAGGCGGGTGGCAAGCGCGTGAAAAACCATCTCCGCCCCCTGCTCCAGCCAGCGTGGATCGCGTACTCCCCACCGCTCCATCGCATCCTCGAACAAACTTCTGACTGCGGTATGGGCCAGCCAAGCGCCAGCCGAGGCGCTCTCGCGCACCAGGGCAAAATCCGCACGCTGCAGAATCTCGTGGAGCATGATTCCGACCATTCGCCCGCCCATCAGACTGTCGTCATCGGGAGCCGATGTCGCCAGCTTCAGATCCTCGACCTCCACATTATTCCAGGCCTTCACTTGCATTCCCGCCATCTGGCTGTAAGAGCGCATCGCGAGTCCGCCGTGGGCGCGGCGCAGATGCTCATAATAGGCGGGAGGTGGGCCGTCGGAGGCGTACAGGAGTTGAGGTGGAGGTATCCAGGTCGCGACCATCCGGGCCTGCCTCTGTGCGCTGTCCTCGGCGGTCCAGCCGTTGTCCGCGCTGATTCGTTCCACGGCGAGCAGCCGTCGGCTTTCGTGAGGCTGGTCGCGGCCGGAGTAAACCGACGTCACGATATCTTCCAGCCGCTGGTTGAGCGGCTTGTAAAAGCCCGTAACCCCCTGCTTAAGCGTCTTGCCTGGCAGCAGCGGCAGATATAATCGCGCGCGGGCGCGGGTAAGGGCCACATAGAGCATTCGGCGCTCTTCCTGTTCCTCTTCCTCGGCCCACGGCCTTGCTCCCTTCGGCAGTTCCTGCCTGATAGCGACTCGGCGCTCGTCGTTCTCATGATAGGTCACGATCTCGGGGGCACTGCGATTGGCGCTCAATCCGCCGAACAGAAATACCGCTGCTGCCTCCAGTCCCTTGCTCATGTGAACAGTCATTATCTGGACCGCGTCGCTGTCGTTCGCGACGCGCTGCGCGTCGGCGTTTTCGCCCGGCGGCACCGCGCGCCCGCACACGTAGTCGGCCAGGCGGCCGACCAACTCCGGCAGCGACAGCCGCTCGCGGAGAACCGCGTTGAGTAGGATCTCGCTTAGCTGTCGATAGTTGCTCAGCACGCGTGCCGAATCCGGTTCGAACAGCGCGCGCCCAACCAAGCCGCTGCGATGGGTCAGGCTGACGAACAATTCGGCCCACTGCTCGCGCTGCGCCAATGCGCGCCAGTCATACAGGCGTTGATAAAGTGGGTCGCCCGGTGGGACCTCGCCCAGCGCCGCCAGATGATCGAATTCGAGGCCGAAAAAGGGAGAGCCCCAGGCGCGCAGGCGGCGTGAGCGCTGCTCGGGGGCCTGGATCGCGCGCAAGACATCGAGCAGGGCGCGCGCTTCATCGGTTTCGAATAGCTTGTCCTGCTTGTAGAAAACGTAGGGGACCCCAGCCTCGCGCAAGTGGCCGGCGACCTCGTCAGCTTCCTTCCAGGTTCGAGTCAGAATAAAAACGTCGGCCAGACGTATCGCCCGCGGCTGGGTTTGATTGCGTTCGACTAGTTGCAGGCGACCGGCCTGGATGCTCTCGCGCAGAGTGGTCGCGATGGCGCGCCCCAGCGCAGCGCGAGCCTGGGAGACAGGGACACGTTCGCCCACCACCTGCATGACAATTACCGGGGCCGGAGCGGCCTTGCCCTCTTCGACCAGAACAATCGGCGGCAGCGCGGCTTGCGCTGGTTCGTAGCCGATCGCTCCGGACAACAGCGGAGGCTTGGCTTGCGCATCGAAGATGAGATTGAAGGCTGCGACCAGATCCGGTGTGGAGCGATAATTGGTCGTCAGCTTGAGCGGTTGGTCCTGGCCCAGGATCAAGGGGCGGGCGCGTAGATAGGTGTGGACATCGGCGCCGCGAAAAGCGTAGATCGCCTGCTTGGGATCGCCCACCACCATCAGGACGTTGCCCGTCCGCGAGTTAACGAAGATGCGCTGCAGGATGCTCCATTGGAGATCATCGGTGTCCTGAAACTCATCTACCAGCGCATAGCGATAACGCTTTCGCAGGGCTTCGGTCAGGCGCGCCCCGCCAGGTCCCTCCAGCCCTTTCCAGAGTTGGCGCAGCAAATCCTCGTAATCAATCTGCCCCAGGCGGCGCTTGTCCGCTTCCAGCCTGACCATGACGGCGGGCAGCAAAGCCTCGACCATCTCGCGCTCCAGGCTGGCCGCGGCTCCCGCCGCTGGTCCAGGTTGGTTCGAATAACGCAAGCGATAGGCCGCGAACAGCAGATTTTCCAGCTTGTCAACGCGGGTTTGCCCCGGCTGGCCGGGTAACGCCAGCCAATTTTCCATCAGAGCGCGTGCCCGCCCGGCACCCAATTCCGTTCGCATCGCCGTCCGCAGCGCGCGGTGGAAGGCCAGACGGCCGTCGCCGACCTCCCAATTCAGACCTACATCGCACTCCAAGGAGAAATCACTCAACACTCGCTGGCAGAAGGCGTGGATGGTCATGACGGGGGCGCGATCGAAATTGAACAACGCCAGCCGCAGGCGGCGGGCCGCGATCTCATCCAATGCGACCGGGCAGTCCTCGGGCGACGCCGCGAAGGGAGATCCTCCGCGGTAAAGTTGCTCCAGCAAGCCGCGGATACGCCCACGCAGCTCTGCCGTCGCGCGGTTGGTGAAAGTGACGGCCAGGATCTCCTCCACCGGGGTACCGGCCAGGATCAGCGCGATCGCCAGATGGGCCATGGTGTAGGTCTTTCCAGTACCGGCGCTGGCTTCGATTACGGCGTGCCGATCCAGTGCCAGCTCTCGTAGCGGTGCAGGTGGGAAGTAGCTGGTCTTCACTCCCCGTCCTCCTCGCCTCGGAAGATTGTCAGCAGTGGACCGAAGCGGCGCTGGATCAGGCCCGGGATGGTGTCGGCAGGTGGCGCGGGAGCCTCCCGCACCTGGCGCAGCGGGCCGCGATCGGAACTGATGGGTGCGCGCGTGCGGTCGCTTTGCCGTACCTCTTCGATCAGCTCGACCATGTCGGACGGAGCCAGCCCCTGTTTGCCCGCGATCTTTGCCACCGCCTCGATGGGAAAGAAGTAATGCTTGTCACCGAAGAGTAGATCGTGGACTAGCGTGCTCAAGTATTCGCGCGCGGCCGATGGCTGAGGGAGCGCGATCGTGCGCCGCCCGTTGACCGGCCGGTTTCCTTGATCGAATCCCACCACGATGATGTCGAAGCTGACGGCGACCGGTTGGCCCGCCGCAGCCAGCGCAATCGCGCCCAGTGCACCCTCCAAGAAGTCCTTGGTGTGCAAGCTTTTGCCGGCCAGGGCGGAATAGGTGCGATTCCACGTCGCGGATACTCTCAAGGTGCCGTGCAGCCTGGCCTTCATCCGCTCGTTGTTGACAGGCACTTCCAACTCAATGGGCGGCAAAATGGTATCGGCTTCTTCGAATTCCTCGCCTGCCCCGAAGCGAAGCTGCCGCCATTGAAGCATGTCGTTTGACAATCCCAGTGCCTGGGCCTGGGTAACAAACTTGTCCAGCCGAGCCTGACTCTGCGCTTTGAGGGCCTCCAGGAACGGTCCCGCCGGTGTTTGGCCTTGCAGATATTGGCGCTCGAGTTGGCGACTGAAAGCATCGGAGACCTGCTGGGCCTGGCCGCGTCCCTCCCAAAAGGCGTTGCGCAACAGTGCCAAGTGATTAAGAAAGGGAATTCCCAAGGGCTCGTCGGCCCCGTCTTCGCCGTCCAAATCATCCTCCTCCTCGCGCATCCCCAACCGGTATTTGGCG